>JACKAK010000002.1:300000-482105 GCA_020635115.1 Halobacteriovoraceae bacterium
TTTAGATGAGGGCGAAAATTCTAAAAATATTCCTGACGCTGACGATTCGTTTGTGTTCAATTTTGGAGAAGTGAGTAAAGATAATGAAATAAAATTAGATTTTCAAATGGCAAAAGACAAATTTGAAAATGAATTTATCATACAAGCACTTAAACTAAATCATGGGAAAATAAATCAAACTGCATTAAAAGCAAATATTCCCAAAAAAACTTTGCTAAGAAAAATTGAAAAATATTGTATTAATCCAAAAGACTATTATTAGGGTTTATAAATGAAAAATATATGGATTGTTTCACTACTCGCAACGTTTATTATTTTAGTTGATCAATTTACCAAAGGTATTATTCAAGCAAAATTCGCTTTGGGAGAATCTATTAAAGTTATAGATGGATTTTTTAGTTTTACTTATGTGAGAAACGCAGGTGCCGCTTTTGGTATGGCCGCAAATTATAACGAATTATGGAGACTATTATTGCTAAAAATTGGGCCCGTTATAGTTGTGTTCATTCTTATATACCTTATCTATACCCACAGGAATAAATCATTATGGATTTGTGTATCTTATGGGCTAATCACATCAGGGGCCATAGGTAATTTAATCGATCGTTTTTCCATGGATTATGTTGTCGACTTTTTGGATTTCTACATTGGTTCATCACATTTTCCTGCTTTTAATGTTGCTGATTCCGTCATTAATATTGGTGTTGCAATGATACTGATAGAAGAACTAATTCTAAAAAAGAATGATAAAAAGACTAAAATTAAAGAGGTGTAGTAATTGCTTCCTTTCATATTTGAAACCAAGTATTTTATTCTCTATACCTATCCACTTATTGTAGGGATCGCATGGGGGGTATCTTATGATTGGACAAATTCAGTTCTAAAAAGAAACGGAGTTGAACCAGTCAAAATCAAAATTTTATTTTTTGGTTCATTTTTAAGTGCTTGGTTTGGTGCAAAGTTGTTTTTTCTTTTTTATTCAGCAGGAAATTATCTTCAAAAACTTTCCTTAAGTTTTTCTTTTTGGGTAGGTGGAGGGATGGTTTTTTATGGAGGATTAATATTTGCAACTCTTTTTGTTTTCGTATTTTCAATATATCTCAAAAAAATTGAATTTAAAAAAGTGTCTTTAACTTTGCCAATTCTCGCCTTTTGTCATGGCATCGGTAGACTCGCTTGTCTAGCAGCTGGTTGTTGTTATGGAAGTGAGACAAATTTCCCCCTGACGATTCATTTACATAATGCAAATCGGCATCCAGTGCAACTTTATGAATCAATTTGTTTGTTTGTTCTTAGTTATATTCTTTTTCAAATAGTTAAAAAAAAATCATCAACGTCTGAATTGGTTTTAACCTATTTTATTGGGTACTCAGTAATTAGATTTTTATTAGAATTTTTACGTGGAGACAAAATTAGAGGGATACACGCCTACAATTTATCTACTTCTCAAGGATTGTCTCTTTTCATTTTTTGTCTATCAATTACTTTTATTATCTTTAATAAAAATAGCCTCAAATTTAGAAGCTATTAATTTAAAAATTTCCGACGTTTTTCTTCATTGTATCAACTGAATCTTCAGATACGTAGAGTTGCGACTTTAGAGTTTCTTCACCCCACGCTAAAAATGCATGTTCGCTATTATACATATTTATAGTTTCCCAGGGACAATCTTGGGAACAGTTTTGGCAACCAATACATCTGGCCAGGTCAATTTCTACCATTTGTCCATATTCTGGATTTTCAGGAATTGGCCCTGGAACAAGTTCGATAGAATCTACCGGACATCCTGCAATACAGACCTCACACCCTGTACAACCACTTTGGTGGACGACTGCTAAAAGCTTAGGTGGTTTTTTACCTTTTCTCACTGGCTTTAACCTGGCCGTATGAAAAGGGTTTTCCACTATAATCTGTCTTTCATCACTCATTTACTTTAACCCGTTAGATAGTATGTTACATGTTTTGAATATAACTGATTTTTTTCATTCATTCAAAGAGAGAAGTACTATCCATGAAAATAACTTAGTGCAATGTACTGATTTTATTTCTAGAATAATTGTTGTATAGTCCTGCAGTCCTGCACTTGGAGTTGAATATATGACGTCTTTAAGATTTGTTACGGCCGCAAGTTTATTTGATGGCCATGATGTGTCAATTAATATTATGCGTAGACTTTTACAAACTAAGGGTGTCGAGGTTATCCATCTAGGACATAATCGATCTGCTAAAGAAGTTGTTGACGCTGCTATAATGGAAGATGCGCATGCCGTAGCATTAAGTTCCTATCAAGGAGGGCATAACGAGTACTTCACATATATTAGAAAGCTACTAGATGAGCAGGGTGCGAGTGAAGTAAAAATATTTGGAGGAGGGGGAGGAGTCATCACTCCAAGTGAAGTTAAACACCTTGAGTCCAATGGTATTACAAAAATCTATACACCAGAAGATGGTATGAAATTAGGTCTTGAAGGCATAATTGATGATATGATCCTAAAGGCCAGTTATTCCACATTAGATAATTTTGAATTTAAATTTCAAAAAAATCCAAGCTCAAGAGAAATTGGTAAAGTAATAACATATATAGAGAATTGTAAAGTAGAACCTTTTAGTTTCCCATTGGGAAAGACTCCTGTTATGGGTATCACTGGAACAGGTGGGGCCGGAAAATCTTCTGTTATTGATGAATTATTATTTCGTTTTCATAGATATTTTCCTGAAAAAAAAATTGGATTAATATCTGTAGATCCGACTAAGAAAAAAACAAAAGGAGCCTTGCTAGGGGACAGAATCAGACTTGGAAGTGCTAGTTTTGAGAATTTTTATATCAGATCATTGGCCACACGTGATTCAGGAACAGAATTAAGTCCTGAAATAAGTAAATGTGTGAACTATTTAAAGTCTCTAAGTTTTGATCTTATCATTGTTGAGACTTCAGGTATTGGTCAGGCCTCTGATGAAATCACTAAAGTTTCAGATTTTTGCGCTTACGTAATGACTCCCGAATTTGGGGCCCAGACACAACTTGAAAAAATTGAAATGTTAGAACAAGCAGATTTCATTATTTTAAATAAATTTGAAAGGCCACGTTCTGAAGATGCACTTAGAGATATTCGAAAACAATATAGGAGAGAACATAAACTTTTCGCAAATCATCAAAATTCTCCTGAAGATAACGATTTACCTATATATGGAACAATGGCATCTAAATTTAACGATTCAGGAATAAATGCTTTATTTATAGATATATTGAAAAAACTAAATTTTAAGAATAATGAATTAACTAAATTACAAATTGATAAATCTCCTACAAATAAAAAACAAATTATACCACCAGACAGAGTAAATTATCTTAGAGAAATTTCCAAAACAGTTAGAAATTACAATCAGAAGACTATATCAAATATTGAACTTTTACGAGATTATGAGGCCTTGGAAATTGTATGTGGAATGAAAGAAGCTGAAAGTTCAATAAAAAATAAATTTAATGAAATCAAAAAAGAAATTTCAAGCGAAGTTTTTAAAGATATTGAAACATTTGAAGAAACTGTTAATCAGTTTGATAGTGGTCTTTTTACATATATTGTAAGGGATAAGAAAATTGAAGTTCCAACAAAATTCACTTCATTATCTTTTCAAAAAATTTCTAAAGTGGCCTATCCAAAATACATTTCTTTAGTTGAAAAATATAAATTTATAAAAAAAGAAAATCTTCCAGGGTATTTTCCATATGCTCAAGGTATTTTTCCATTCAAAAGAAAAGATGAAGATCCTAAGAGGATGTTTGCCGGAGAAGGTGGGCCAGCTAGAACGAATAAACGTTTTCATTATCTTAGCTCCAATGATCTTGCAAAAAGACTGTCCACTGCTTTTGATAGTGTTACACTCTATGGGGAAGATCCTGGAGATAGACCTGATATTTTTGGAAAAATAGGTGAAGCTGGAGTAAGTATTGCAACACTTGATGATATGAAGCTCCTCTATAATGGATTTGATTTGACTTCCACGGCCACCTCAGTTTCCATGACTATAAATGGGCCGGCACCAATTATTTTGGCCATGTTTATGAATACTGCAATATCTCAAAAATTGGTTGATAAAGATTATTGGGATCAGAAAAAAAGAATCGAAATAATGAGACAAGTCAGAGGAACAGTTCAAGCTGACATTTTAAAGGAAGATCAGGCCCAGAACACTTGTATTTTTTCTTTAGAGTTTGCTCTTAAAATGATGGGAGATATTCAAGAATATTTCTCAAATAATAAAATAAATAATTATTATACCGTCTCAGTTTCCGGTTACCATATTGCAGAGGCCGGAGCAAACCCAATTACTCAATTGGCGTTGACTTTAAGTAATGGACTAACTCTCGTAGAATATTATCTCTCTCGTGGTTTGAAAATTGATGATTTTTGCCAAAATCTTTCTTTCTTTTTTAGCAATGGACTTGATCCTGAATATACAGTAATCGGAAGAGTTGCCAGGAAAGTATGGGCAATAATTATGAGAGATCGTTATGGGGCAAGTGAGAAATCTCAAAAATTTAAATATCATATTCAAACCTCTGGTCGTTCATTGCATGCACAAGAAGTTGATTTTAACGATATAAGAACAACATTACAGGCCTTCTTGGCCATTAGTGATAATTGTAATTCGTTGCATACCAATGCCTATGATGAGGCCATCACTACTCCAACGCAAGAGAGTGTAAGAAGAGCAATGGCCATTCAGATGATCATAAATAGAGAATTTGGACCTAATCAAACTGACAATCCTCTTCAAGGTTCTTTTTTAGTGGATGAATTAACTGATCTAGTTGAAGAGGCCCTACTTTGCGAATTTGAGAGAATTTCAGATAAAGGAGGTGTTCTAGGTGCCATGGAGAGCAATTACCAAAGATCAAAGATCCAAGAGGAATCGCTTTACTACGAGGGACTTAAAGATTCTGGTAAGCTACCTATCATTGGAGTCAATACTTATATTGCTGACAATATTGAAGAACAACTCAATCAAGAAATTGAAATATCTAGATGTACAGATGATGAAAAGCAAGAACAAATTGACCGACTAAATAATTTCAAAGGAAAAAATAAAGATAATTCTCAAAAAGCAATAAAAGATTTAGTTGATGTTATTTTGAGCGATGGAAATATATTTGAAGAACTATTATCAACTGTCAATTATTGCTCTCTTGGCGAAATTACAAATACTCTCTATGAATACGGCGGTAAATACAGAAGGAATATGTAATGAATAAAATTTATACTAAAAAAGGAGATCAAGGAAGTACATCACTAGTGGATGGGAGTATTGTTTCAAAAGGTGATCATCGTATCAAAATATATGGATCGATAGATGAGTTGAATTCGCATATTGGTCTTGTCGTGTGCGAAGTACATCTTATTTTACCCGAATTTCTTTCAATATTAAAGAAAACTCAAAATGAACTTTTCAATATTGGAAGTAATCTTGCTTGCCCTGAAGAAAAAAGAAGAAAATTTAATCTTCCCCAATTAGATAAGCAAATTATTAGTGATTATGAAAATAATATTGATGAAATGACAAAAGATTTGCCTGAGCTTAAAAATTTTATATTACCTGGTGGACACCGTGCTGCATGTGTTTCTCATATAGTAAGAACAAAAATTAGATCAATTGAGCGAGATTTAGTTACATATAAACGAGAACATCCAGATGAGATTCCACCTGAATATATTAAACTCTTTAATAGGATGTCTGATTTTTTCTTTGTTTTTAGTAGGTATATTAATTTGCATCAAGAAATTTCTGAAGAAAAATGGGCGCCATAGCCGTTATTCATTTTCCTCGAATTCTTCATCTTCTTTATTTTCTTTTTTCTTACCAAAAGGATGAAGTATCTTTTGAAGTAGGCTTGGTTTTTCTTCTTCAACAAAGCTAGGCCTTCGAATTCTTGTTTTTGTTTCAATCATCTCTTTTCGAATATTTTTCATAATTTGAGAATCACCTTCTCTTTTCATACTATCTTTAGTGATTTTTGTTTTCGGTCGATTTGAATGCAAAAGCATCTCTTCTTGAGTTAGTGACTCTGTATCAATAGTCAGCGAAGTGTTTCCAATTGTGATGACATCTTCAAGATGAATCCTGCAGGCCTCGATAGGAGACTCATTTAAAAAAGTACCGTTTGTAGTACCAATATCTGAAACAGATGCCTTTCCATTTACAAGTGTTACAATGCAATGTTTGCCAGAAACAAGAGAATCTTTTATTTGAATATCACAACTTTTAGATCGTCCAAGAATAATAGATTCTTCGGAAAGTTCAAATTTAAAGTGTTGATCTTCATTTTGCACTATTAGTTTTATGGCCACAACCCCCCCCACCTTTTAATAGTATCGAAGGGTTTAGTATAGAGATATAGGGGTAAATATTTCTTAAAGAGTATGAATAGATTCAAAAATTGAGCGATAATGTATGATATTTTCAAACCATTCTATTTCACTCTTCCATGTCTTCAGCTTTGTGTATAGTCCAAATGAGCTCCTATCGAGAAGAAATAATTCTTTTGCAGGAGATTTTCTATTTTTCATATCAATACTTTTTAAGAATTGAGTAATTTTATGAACAGGATTTTCATCAATTACTTTAAATTTCCCAGATTTTGTATAGGGCCCATAGATATCTTTAATTAAATTAAAATGTTTTAATAGATGTTCCTCTTTTTCACTAGGCCTAACAAGACCTAAATCTTGTGCAGCTAATTGATAAAGAATGAAATCGTTTTGTTCTACAGATTTCAAAAGTTTTATATATGATGAAATAAAATGTGGTGAAAAACTTCGGGTTGAACCGTAATCTAACAAAATGATTTGGTCTCGATTGAAAAGGTAGTTTCCATTTTGCGGGTCTGTATGCAAAATATTATGCACGTAAAAAGAATATTGGAAAGATCTATAGAGAATATCTCCAAGAAAGTCTCTTTCTTCTTGAGAATATTTTAGAGTATCCTCAAAAGTATCACCTTCCATGAATTCCATCGTAAGAATTTCTTTCGTTGAAAAAAGAGGGAAAGCTTTAGGCACTTTAATATTGCTAAAATTTTGATAAATATATGCAAAATGATTCATATTTTTTATTTCATTTTCATAATCACATTCAGTGATGATACTCTCAGCGATTTCATCTATAATACTTTTAATATTTGGTACATTGGGAAAGATAAGTTTAAATAAATGATAAATTTTATCAATATTTTTAAAATCATTTTTTATTGCTGTGACAATTTTTGGATATTGAACTTTGATTGCAACCTTTGTTCCATCTTTTAAATAACCACAATGGACTTGACCAATTGAAGCTGAAGCAATTGGTTGGTAATCAAAATCTATAAAAATATCAGTAGGTAGTTTCCCAAAGTTTTTTTTAAATATTAAATTTACTTCACTCTGAGGCATACTGGGTGATTTGGTTTGAAGTCCATTGAATAAAGCGCTGATTTCTTTTGGAAGGATAAGATCTTCTGAAATCGAAATCATTTGACCAATTTTCATCAAAGCACCCTTGAGCTCTCCCATCGTCTCAATGATTTCTTTCGTCGCAGCAATCTTAGCACTTAGGTTTTTTATATTTTCATTTTTATCAATAATATCAGAGGTTTTATTTCTTGCGGTTCTTATTGCATATTTTCCAGTTGCTTTGAGGATCGATGTTCCAATACCGGTTAACCTACTGATTTTTCCAGATTTAAAGTTCTTTGGCATAAATCATTCTCGTTTATAGACTATTGTATAATCCTGTTTAATACTATAATAAGATGTATGGAATAAAAAGCTAATCATATAGACACTAGAGGGTACATATGTCAGTAATTGAAAATGGTGAAATAATAAATATTACGCAAAAAGCTGTCACACAGATACTCACAATTTTTAAAACTGATTCAAATTCAAAAGGTAAAGGCCTGCGAGTTGGAGTTGTAGGAGGTGGCTGTTCAGGTCTATCTTATAAAATTGATTTTGATGAAAAACGCGAAAAAGATAACGTTCTATCTTTTGATGGTGTCGAAGTTTATATTGATCCAAAATCTTCTGTATATCTTAAAGGTGTGATTTTAGATTTCAAAGATGGATTAAAAGGAAAGGGTTTTGTATTTGATAATCCATCTGCTAAAAATACTTGTGGTTGTGGAGAGTCCTTTTCTGTATGAATTCTTTTTTTGCGGATCTTTTTTTCAATATTCAAAATACATATATCAAATCAAATCAATTTGATCATATCATAGTCTCAGGTCCCGATGCTAAAAACTTTCTTCAGGGTCAAGTGACACAGAATGTTTTTAAGATAAGTAAATCTGAAGGTTTGATCTCTTGTCGTTTGAATCGAACCGGACTAATACAATCTTCGTTTTATCTTTGGGGTGAAAATGAAGTATTTAATATTCTTATTCCTAAAAAATTATCTTATGATCTTACGGAGGATTTAAAAAAATATATTATTATGGAAGATGTCACTCTAGAGTTAATTAGATCTCCATTAATATATTTTATTTTTTCTCATGAACAAATTTCAAATTCTGTTTCTATCCCTTTATATGGAATGAATGTCAGATTATTATTTAATTTTGAAATGAGTGATTCTTTTAAAGAGCTTGAAAATTTAAAAATAAAACATCTTGAATTTGTCAGTACATGGCCAGAAAATTTTGGAGAGGGAGATAAAAATCTCTTAGTTAATAACTCCGTATTTAACGATATAGGAGTTGATTACTCCAAAGGTTGTTTTTTAGGACAAGAAACTGCTTCTAAAATAAATAATAATCGAGGGGCTTCAAAGAAGGTTGTTATTTTTAAGATCAATGACTTTATGAATTTTGATTCCAATTCTTCGGTATTGCTTGGTAATAAGCAAATCAAATTTGAAGGATTCTTAAATATTGAAAATATCACTTATATCTCAATCAGAGTTGGTAGAGAGTTTATGGTGATTGGAAAGGACTATAGAATAAATATTGATGGGAAAGAGTTTTTTGCTCGATGTAATGATCCTTTTAGTTATGCAAATCTTAATTTAGATTCAGTTTCTGAAGTGTTATATGATCGTGCGTTAGAATTATACCATAGAGAAGACTATATTTTAGCAACTTCTTACTTAGAATTACTATTAGAATATAACCCATTTTATTATGATGCTTATGAAATAATTGGTGTTATATACGGTCGGTTGGAAAAATACCAACAGGCCATTGATTGGATGGATAGACTTTTAGAAAAAGTACCTAACTCTGTTATGGGCCATACTAATAAGTCACTTTACTACATGAAAATTGGTGAAATTGAGAAGGCCGAGGAAGAAAAAGCATTGGCAACAATCGCTAGTTTCGAAGAAAATGGTGAAATTGCTAAGAAAAAGAAAGAAGCAATTGAAAAAGTAAATCGAGATAAAGAGGAATTGCAAAAAAGAAAAACAATGTTTGAACAGGTTTTAGATATTGATCCTGATGATCAGCTTGCAAATTACGGCCTCGCTGATATTGCCTTTACAAATAATGAATTTGGCCAGGCAAAAAATTATCTCGAAAAAGTATTGGAAGTTGATGAGAATTACTCTGTCGCGTATTTAAAGCTTGGGGAAACATTGATTGCTCTAAATGAATCATCTCATGCCAAGAAAATTTTTAAAAAAGGTATAGAAGTAGCTGTAAAAAAAGGAGATATGATGCCTGCTAATAAAATGCAGTCTCTTTTACACAAGCTCTGAATATAACTTGTCTTGTTCTTTTTTAAAAATTTGATACTTCTCTAAATTCAATTCATCTAAAGAATCTTCTTTTATTGAGATTTTCAGATTAAGTTGCTGGATGGTATTTTCACATTCTTTTAAAAACTTGATACCAGGTGATAGTATTTTATCTAGTTGAGCAGATCTCATAAGTTCTTTGTAACATAGCTCAAGCATGTAATTTTCTTCGAGATATCGGCGTTTTGCTTTTTGGTAGAGATTTTGAGGTAAATCAATTGAGTTATTTGAAATTAAAATGCTACTAAAAAGTCGATGGGCCCAGGCAAATGTTAAATAGGCATGAAAAATTCCTCTAATTGGGCGCAATGATTTTCGCCAAGGACTGTAAAATATTTTTTCATCATCTTCATCAATCAGCTCTTCAATATTTAAATGATAATTTAAGAAATGATGACCATTTTCATGTAGAAGGTCATCGAGTAGATCAAGGTTATCTCTTGTATAAAAATTTATTGTACTGACAAATGGTAGCTCTTGTTGAGAAAAGCTTACAATATCAGCAGCATCTGTGGAGACAAAGATTTTTGTACATGATTGCAAAGATTCATAAAGAGAATGGTCCAAAATATTAATGTCATTCAATGCATTTTTTATTCTATTGATAGTTTTACTTGCAGTATCTTTGTCCTCGGAAGCATTTGCTCTGAATTCAAAACCTGAAAATACGTTTGTTTGAGGGATTTGCTTTATTTCAACAACGATTTCATGATCCCCACTTGAATAGGTGAACAGATTGTTTCTATAATCAATTTGTTTTATACATACACTTGGAAGTGTTTCAGGAGTTTCGTCAAGAGTTACAAAGTGGCCTTGCTTTAAATAAATTGTCTTTTCATTTTCACCAAGTTCAGAGATTAGATTATAAATAAGATCAAATTTTCCATCGAGTCCTTCTTTGGAAATCTTTGTGAAGTAAAAAGACAAAATTTGATTTTTTAGAATTTGTACAAATTCAATTGAAATTTGTAGTAGATTCTGGCCGTCCTCTATAAGCTCAAAAAGTCCTTCTGCAAGTTCCGTATTTTGCCAAAAATGAAAAAGTTCATCCTCGCATTCACTTCTTTCTTCACTTGATAAAGTCTTATTTTTTTCAAGTTCATCTATTGATTCTAATATAAAAAAAGTATTTTCAACTAAATTGATTAAATAGAAATTACTAGCGTTAAAATCCGTTAGTTCAGTAGTAAAAATAATTTTATTAAACAAGCCAAAGAAATCACTGTCAACTTTAGATAAATCTTTAAGTCCATTTGAAGTGAAATCTCTGATGTCGGTTAAACGTTCAGCAAAGGCAATTTGGTTTTTATTCAGTAACTTTTTCAAACATAGATCCTGTTGGTAAGTAAATGTCATAATGTGAAATTTCAGTGTTTTCAAAATTTTCTTTGAAAGTGAAAACAAAGCGTTTTAAATCTTGCAATTCATAGGGACTAATAAATTCATATTTGTAATTTGGGCAATTTCGATTGAGAAAATCAGAAGAATTTTCAAATTGTTCAATGTTTTTCATCACAAGAGTTTCGTCAGCTCCTTGTTCAGAATTTGTATCTCCGATAAAGTTTCGAGCAGTATAATCTAACAATGTAATGTAGTTTCTAATAGCATCGGAATAAATATCAATTGATGTGAGAATTCTCTTTTCACTTTCAGAGAGTGCCATCTTCCCTGTTTCAAACGTGAGCGCCTCGAAAAGTAAATAAAAAGTTAAAATCGTAAAACTTGAAGGAAGAATTTTTTTCTTAATCATATCTCCCAAGTGTCTTAGCCTTTTAAATCTTTTTTCCTTTTTAACTTTATCAGTTGCATCTTCGGCCTTATTTGCGGCATTACTTGAATTATTATTATCATCATTTTCTTTTTTTTCTTTTTTCTCTAAATACATTCGATATGAAATACTCGCCACAAGTGTTGCCATTGCTCCAAATATTAATGTTCTAATATCTTTACTTAAGTCAGGAACAACTCTATGGGCATTGATAATTTCTCTAATGTCATTTGGGGTACTACTTTCATTTTCAATAATAGCTTTAGCAGTATTGATATCCATAACAAAGTCATTACTTCGTTCACTCATCTCAAGAGCTTCTGAATCAAGCCCTAACTCTTCATATAATTTTATATTTGCATTCTTAATACTAGTAAGAGCTGTAATTTCTTGAAGAGACATTTTTAAATGCAAACTAATTGAGTTGAAATTATTCATATCATTAATTCTATTCATAAGAACTGTAGCATAATAGTCAGTTCTTAATTTGTATTCTTCACAAACTTGGGGAGTGGCCGGAATGTTTTGCTCGGAATTAGGGTTTGAAATAGGGGACTTTGGAAGACCATCTGCTGCCTGTATTGGTGAAAGAATGGCAGAGTAAAGAAAACAGATAAATGTAAGTATTCTCATATAATTTTCCTTTGAACAACATTGCCATTATAACTATTTGATTTCATTTAATATATCAAGTCTGTATCTTTTACGGCCCTGTTTGCTTTCTCATCACTAGTCAACTATCTAAAAATACGTTGTAATGTGCCGATAAAAGGATTATGAATTTGGACAATGCAGTAAGTATTTTGACTTTATTTTGTTTATCTTGGATTTTCGCTTGGAATGCTCCTATAGGACCAGTAACTCCTACCGCAAGGTGTCCTGCTTCTAAACTTGTAGACTGTATGACTTCCACTAAAAACCTTTTATTAGTACTTCCAAAAAAATCTTTTTCAAAAGTTTCTCGTTATTTCGAAACTCTTAGTGCCACTAGTTTTAATAATCCAGAATATTTGCTTGAACGCAAAAAAATGTTCGTTAGTTATGAGCACGGAGATTACACTCCCTTTTATCCTGAGAATTTAAAGACTCCTGAGCAGTTTTTATCCTTCATCAGTATTGCCCTTGAGCAAGAAGGTAAAACTTTGGATATGAAGCTCTCCAATATGAACCTATATAGACGTTGGAGAGCAAACGTAAATATGAAGCAATTGATTAATGGAGAATTTGATCGATCTGATTATGAGCTTTACCTTATGATCTTTCTTGAACATTTAAATAACGGAAAGTTTTCTTTTTTAAATACATTAACGAAAAATCCATATACTTCAAAGGGCCAACAGAAATTATTAGAACATTTGGCCGAAGAACAAATGCTCTATGTCTTCCTTGAAAACTATAGTGAAGTATTTGCTAAAAACGGCCCTATTAAAAGGTTACAAAGTAAAATCGGTAAAAACGTTATGCCTGTACCAAACTTCACGATTAACCTCTTTTTTAATGCATTAATTTGGGACTTTTTACCTATTAAATACCCGTTAATAGCTTATTTTTATGATGCCAATAGGCCACATCTGATTAATGGAAACTATGGAAAAATAGGTGCAAGGGAAAGATATAACTTTTGGAAAACATATGTATCGCCGGCAATGTTTATTTATTTCATGTACTCTCTGTCAAACCCTGATGAACAAAAGGTAGAAGAAATTGAAGAGCAAAATAAAATCTTTGAGTCAGCTGGGCAAAAAATAGAAGAGAAAATAAGAGGAATGGAAAAACTTACTCAAGAAATGGAGTCCATTATTAAAAATGAAAATGATGATTGGGCCTTTAAATGTAGCTTATTTGTTAAATGTTTAGAACTTCATAAAAATAGTCTGGATGAACTTCCAAGTAAGGATGATGAATCTTTTAAAAAATGTCTGACTTGGCTTATTCCAGAACTGCGTCCTTTTTGCTCGAACTTTTAAATCTCTACGTAAAATTATTAACTTATAAACTTTATGATGTTTAAATTTTGGACAGTTAGAATACTCGCTTTGTAAATTCTTCAATGACCCTACAGCAAAATAAGCTTATTTGATAAAACAATATATATTATTGAAAAAAACTGAGGTGTTTTATGAAATATAATTTACTTACAAATGTCACATTAAGTTTGCTTACTCTACTTGTTAGTTGTGGTGGCGAGAAACGCCAAGTTGATCATTCTCCAAGAAACGTTAATCAATATACTGAACAATATTTAGAAAGCTTAAGTTACTCAGAAATTGAGGAATTACAAACATTAGAAACACTTATTGGAAAAGATGTGAGAGTTAGTGTTAGAGATGAAAATGTTTTTTTGGAAACAAGACAAGGTGTATGTGAGTTTAAATATCCAGCAAATCTATCACAAACAAAAGGTATTAGAGGTACATATTTTTCTCAAGGTGTCAGAATTAAAAAAAATAATATCGTAGAAGATTTTGTTATCAATAGAATTAATGATATTAGTGCAACTTTAGGAGGGAGAGTTGAAAGCTCTAAAGATGAAAACACTATTGAACTAAAAGATGATTCGGCCGCAATAAAAATTGAGAAACGTTTATGTTCTGAAATTAGTTTATCTGTAAATTCTTTGAAAAATTTTACTCAAAATACAGTCGTATTTAGCTTCAGTGGTTTCAATATCGCTAATCCAAAAATTTTCACAATTAATCCATTTGAAAAATTTATAATTAGTTCTCCTGTAAAGAAAATGAGTACTCCGCTTAATATAATTTACAGAAGTGAAAATAGAACAATTTCCATGAGTGAGAGGTTAAATTCTAATGACAGCGATGTTAGAAAATTTGAAAAATCATTTTCAAATATACCCGTTGAAGTTTCATTACAAAAAGTAATGTGGGCCAGTTATATAAACACTTCAACTCTTTCATTCAACTTTCAAAAAGGTGATAAATACTTTAGTGCTTTTGGAAAATTTAATACCGAAGAAATATTTGATCGTAGTCTAAAACTTAAATTTAATTATAAGGCCAGAAACTATGAAGTAGATGGAATCAATACCATTCTATTTTGGAATAAATTTGCAAAGTATGATCTTGAAGAAGTTGAAGTTTACTTGAAACAAGAAACTCTTGAGGCCTATATGGTTGGTCTAAGCGGTGAAAAAATAACTATTAAAACAGATGATGAAGATTTAAATGCAACTTTTATCCTAAGATAAAATTAATAAAGGAGAGGACATTTCCTCTCCTTTATTAATGTTTCATAATTTTATCAAGCTGGTCAGTTTTTAACTTAAAGGTTTTTTTCGATATAATTTCAATTTCTAATTCACCAGTTTTCTCATTTTTAGAAATTACTTTAACTTTTCCTTCCTTTGAATTTACCTTTCCTGAAAAATCAGAATCATTACAACCCGCCTTTTTGTAAAAGTAGTCTACAAGTAACATTTCTTCATCTGTACCAACAAGAGCGACTCTTTTTGATCCTGAATCAGTATTTTGGCAGTTGAAAAAATGTGCAATATTATTTGAAAGTTCAACGCTATAAAGTAGCTGAGGTGCACAGAATATTAGAATTAAAATGAAGGAGCGATAGAGGTTCATTATTCAATCCTTGGTTTAGATGGTGGGTGAGTCAAATAGAAGAATATCATGTAATAGAACCTAATACTTGTTTGAATATGTGAAGTTTTATTCGTAATTAATAAGTTTCAGATAATTCAAAGGAATAATTAAAATTTTCTTAAAACTTAAAGTGAGTAAATTGTCTCGAAATTCTTTAAGTTTAGATGTTTAATCTTTTCACTTAAAGTAAGTCTAAAGATGCATTAAAATTAACTCTTTTATCCATAATTTTGTATTTATGATATTATGTTAACACATACTTTAAAGGAGTTTGTTTATGTCTAACGAACAATTGATTAGAATGTTTGCTGGAAGTTTTATATTAATCGGGCTTCTATTATCTCATTTTGTTCATTATTATTTTATCGGACTAGTATATTTTGTTGGTCTCAATCTCTTGCAAAGTAGCTTTACTAAATTTTGCCCATTAGAGAAAATTCTCATAAAGTTTAGAGGTCCCTCAACATAGAAGTGATAAAAAATATCGTTAATAAAATTTTTAATATCTTGAGAACTATCGTTCATTTTGAATCTGAGAAAAATCTCTTTTTAAGCATTTCAGTTTCTGCTAAAAGTTTTTTTTTGCTTAAGCACTCAAACATTAATGCAATTTCTTCTTCGTTTATTAGACCAAGTTCTTCCATATAATTGTTTTGATGGTCTTTTTTGAGAACTTTGTTTTGCTTTGAACCTCTAATGTTTCTTAATATGTTTTAACTTTTGAGTATACATGAACATGTGGCGCTCCGTGTTCTCTAGGAGTTGAATAGATCTTGATTTTCCATTATTATTCTCTATAGCAGTTCCTTTTGTCATACATATACTCCAATATACATTAGTATGATTATTAATATGGGCGCTGTATGTATATGATAAAAAATATAGTGATCATATGTAATCACAAGAGATCATATTAAATAAAATTAAGTAACAGAAAGTTAGGATTAGCCGGGTTGGAGTGGCCCTACTATAACACTGGAATTATTAATAGATTGGAAAATCTAACTACTAATCTGCCCTTTTATTCTTTATGGCCTCAACTAAGAGCTGTCTTACTATACTGGCCTTTGAGTTGGCCTGTAATTTAGATAAAGATTCAATTTCAGCTGCAAGCCAAGTTGGAATAGAAATAGGTGGTAATTTTACTGTTGTTGATAATCCTTCATTAACAATTCCTTCAGAAAAATCAATTTCGACGTCGCCATTATCAAACTCTATATCAAAGTCCTTTAGATTTTGCTTTTTGTTTTTCTGCATTTCTAGATCTCCTTACAGAAATGATTCTAATTTTATCATCTCTTATTGTGAAAATACCTGTGTAGTATTTGCCATTGTATTTTCCTATAATTGCATGCCGTTGTTCTTCTTTATCATAGGCCACATTCATTACTGTTATATTTCTATCTTCAAAAATATAGTCTCTCGCTTCTTCGAAGCTAATTCCATGTTTAGTTTTATTTGAAGTACTTTTGTGCTCATCCCATGCGTACATAGTTATATCATATCACAATGAATATTATATTCAAGAGATATGATTTCAATATAAAAATGATATAATTACTTTAAACGGACTTCAATAGAGCTGTGTGATCACTTGATATCACTAGAGATCATATAAGATGACGTTAAATAGCAGGAAGTTAGAAATGGCTGGGGTGGAGGGATTCGAACCCACGACCAATAGATTAACAGTCTACTGCGCTAACCACTGCGCCACACCCCAATCGTGAATTTAGTGTATCGTTTATAGTAAATTTAGAGGTGCTCTGTCTATAGCAAAATTGTGGATGAACTCAAAAAAAGATGGATGCGGAACGCGTAATTCTTTGAAATTAAATGAAATTAATTAAAATGCTCAAGTATTTGATACAATGGACGATAAGATTATTGGAGATTTATAATGGACAATCGTCTCGGAGAACAAGTCATTCATAATCTTCTCAGTGTCATGACTCTAGAGCTGATTGAAGAACTAACGACTGCGTCAATGGGTGTAGAGAAAATGTCACTCACTCAGATGATGGAAGGTAAGTTCTCAGGCGTTGACCTCGATCCCTTTAGTAAAAAAAACCGAGCAAAAATATTACCATTTGAATCCAAGGAAGAGGACATAGAAGAAATTGCTAGTGATTCAGTAGTTGTTCAAACTGCTGTAGGGGATGGAATATCTCATTCAGTACCAGTCACACAAGAGCTTTCAAAAGAAATAGATTCTCAAAAATTTAAAGATCCTCTTTACATTGAAGAACCCCCTGAAGAAGTTAAGTATGAGCATAGTACTTCAGATTTTATTTTAATTGAGAAAGAAAGATTGAAAATTTCTCAAGATAAACTCAAAAAGAAAACAGTACTTGAAACTTATCATAAAGTCTCATCAGTTGACCTTGAGCAAGAAAAGGCAAATAAGGATAACCTAAAGAACTCTGCAAATAGCGGAGTTCTCATTAACAAAAGACAATTTTAGCTTAGTCCTGGAATATTATCCAAATCAACTTCTCCCATAGTTGTAACTTCTAGTGATGACATTGGATACACACATGCATCTATAGTAGAAACAGCTGCAGGCCTGTAATTTCCTGAATTTTTAACCCCTCCAAAAGGTAGTTGTGAACTAGCTCCGACTGTTGATCGATTATAATTTAGCAATCCAGTCTCTATTTCCTCTACACATTTATTGTAAAGAGATTTGTCCGCAGTATAAATAGCACTGGCCAAACCATATTCAGTAGAATTCGCAATGTTTATTGCCTCTTCAATATTTTCATAACTGATAAATGTACAATTTGGACCAAATAACTCATTGGTTAGAAATATACTTTTGTGATTAAAATGATCAGTGTAATGGATTGAGGGAGTAACATAATGGCCTCGATACTTTCTTTCGATTGATTTTCCACGCATTATTTCTTCGATACCTTCACGTTTGGCCATCCCTACAAAATTTAAATAGGTATTCACTGCAGATTCATCAATAAGGGGTCCCATAAAAGGCATTTTTTCATGATCGATAGGATGATCAATGATAATTCTTTTTGCGAGTTTGTGAAACCTTGAAATAAATTCGTCCTTAATATCGTTATGAATTGCAACGAGTGCCGTTGATGTGCACCTTTGTCCACTAGTTAAAAAACTTGCTTTTAATAACTCTGATAGAGCAAAATCAATATTTGCGTCTTTATGAATAATGGAAGTATTTTTCCCTCCTAATTCGAGGCATACTAATTTAGATAAATCAGAGTATGTATTTTCTAGTATTTTGAGACCAATTTCTTTTGAACCAGTAAAGAAAATACCTTTTAATGGCCTAGATTTTGTGAGCCTAGAAGCGACTTCACCATCACCTTGGATTAAATTGATAACCCCTTTAGGAAATTGAGCTTGGTGAAAACATTCAATTAAAAGTTGAGCACTGTAACAAGTTTTTTCAGAAGGTTTAAAAATAACTGAATTTCCAGCAATGAGCGCACTTAAAATCTGTCCATTCGCGAGATGACAGGGAAAGTTAAATGGCCCTATCACAAGAGATGGCCCTATTGGCCTATAAAAAACATGTCCATTTGCATCAGGGGTTATATTTTCTATGTGCTCATCTCTAACTCTGGGAAGTGAATCGTTTATTGTTACATCAACTTTTGAAATAATAGCAGCTGATTCAGTAAGTGCTTCCCATAATGGTTTACCAGTTTCTAAGGCAATTGCTTTTGCAATTTCTTCTTTTCTACCGAGGACTTGTTCTTGATATTTTTTGAGGTAACTGATTCTGTCTTCGATTGCAGTTTTCTTCCAAACTTTAAAACCATTTACAGCTGATTCAATGACATTATCGATTACATTATATTCTATAGGACATCGCCAGAGTGTTTCGTCAAGATTTGCAGGAGATTGTTTTACTATATATTTTTCTACTGCGTGTAAACCTTCTGTTGCAGGAAATACAAATTCTCCATTAAAATAATTTCCCTTAAGTTCAAAATTCATATCTATCTCCTATAAATAGATTGCGCTAATTTTTATTGTATCATTAATATCAAGATCTACTAAAAATTTTTGTTCAGGCACAATTTTGAGTAAATCCCTATCATTTACAATATTAACATTCATTTTATATGCCTGAAATAAATTTTGACCATTATCTATTTTTGCCAAAATAGTTCTACTTTGCTCAGGATCAAAATTTGACTTGGTATCAATAATTCCATGAATCATATTTTTTATAGGAAGTATGTCCTTTGTTAAGCAACGATAATGTGGCCCTCCATCAAAAGGATCAACTTCTTCAGCATATTTAAAACCTATACTTTCAAGCATTTTCTTTACCGGAAGTGTGTCTTTTCCGACTTCTCCAATTGAGTTTCTGGCCTCAATTGGTAGTAGCGTTTCGTAGATAGTTTCAGATGGATATAAAGAAAGAATGAATTCTTTATTTGTTCTACTGAGAATGTCAGCATCTTGATAATCCATATTTAAAAATCTCCTTCCAATTGCTTCCCAAAGGGGAGAATTTCCTTTTTGATCAAGTGGAGGCATCAATTCAGAGTGAACAACTTCTTTAAAATAATCTAGATGTAATCCAATATATAAAAATCTGACAAAAGAAAGCAATTTTCCAAGCTTTTCTTTATGTGATCTGTAATCCTCTCTTAAAATTAATCCACCAATCTCAGTCGGGCCATCAGTTTCATAATCTAGTTTTAATGTGCCATGAATGAAGCCAGTGTTGAGAGTTTTTGAATATTTATGCTCTCTACCAACTGAGAGATAAAAATGTGGCTCAACTTCTGTTCCATGTTGTGCATGGATCATAGAGGCACCAATTACTTTATCTAACTCTCGATCTTCAAGGACAAAAAGGTAGAGTCCATCAAATATGTTTTTATTTAAACCTTTAAAGGATTTGATGGATTTACTTATCTTATGTTGAATGATTTCTCTATTGGGAGGTAAGTTTATAAATGTAACAGAGCAACTTAGATCATAAAGATCTTCGAGGTCTTTTTCTTCTACTGCACGAATTAAAAACATATTTATTCCTTAAATTCTGTAATTGTTTTTCTTATAAGATCAAATATTTCAGAAATGTGTTCATCATTTAATGAAAGAGGTAATAACATCCTTATACGACATGGATTACTTCCGGCCATAAAAGAAATAATTCCGTTTTCGAAGAGTTGCTGGATAAACTTGGTTGTTTTATCTTTTGATTCGTCCTCAATACCAAAGGCGATCATTGTTCCGATACAACCTATATAGCTTATCACTCCTTCTGATTTTTTGAGTTCATTTAATTTTTTTATAAAAATATTTTCGAGTTGTTTTACTCTACCTTCTGGGCCATAAAAATTACCTTTTTGTAAATAATCAAGAGTTTTGCTCCCACAAATCAGAGCAGATATCGAACCATTAAATGTACCTGCTATTAGACCAGGTTTGGGATTTAAATCTTCTGTGTAAAGAGTTCCACATGCTTGAAGTGCTTTCCCAACTGTGACGACATCTACAAATTCATCTAGACCAAATTTTTGAAATGCAAAAAGTTCATCTGTTCTGCCAAAAGTTTGCACTTCATCAACCCAAATATATAGCCCTTTAGATTTTGCCCATTTGAAAATTTCTTTATAGTAAATTTCGTCACCAAAAATGATGCCCCCTTCTCCTTGGACAAGCTCAAGTGTGATAGCACAGTGTTGATTTGGATATTTCGCTGTCACTTCTTCTAGGGCCTGCATTGTTTTTTCTAAAGATGTATCTGGATTGTATTGATCGAAATGTGGAACATGGTCTACTTCAATCATTTGAGGCATGTTTTCTCTGTAAGCAGAGTTTTCGGTGACTTCTTGCATTGCTATACTTCTTCCTGCAAAGGATTTCTTAAAAGCAATGAGTCTGTATTTTGGAGCAGTTTTTTGCCATATTATTTTTAATGCTGTGTCGTTTGCAAAACTTCCTGATCCTGCAAACCAAAAATGCTTTAATCTACTTTTTGAAACTGCCCCCAATATTTTCTTTGTTAAATCAATTGCAGGTGTATATGTCTGAAGATTTCCACACATAATCGTGTCGTATAATGCGGCCTCAAGATGAGATTTAATATAGAGGGGATGTCCATGTCCAAGAAGATTAACTCCTATGCCTCCGATAAGATCAAATTTTACTGAACCATCCATCAATTCACAAAATGGCCCATATCCTTTTCCTTCAGAAATATAATTGAAGAAAATATTTCGACCTTTCATACTTATATATTTCTCTAGAAGCTCCTTTTGAAACTTGCTCTTATCTTTGTCTGAAGATTTTATTTCTGTATAAATATCTTGAGATTCCAATATTGCACTGAAAAGCTGATTTTGTAGGTTTTGAATTAAGTCACTATGTGTCATGCTATTGTTCCTTTTTTTTGAGATAACAACTTGATTTCTCCTAAGGCCATGAAGATAATGGGAAAATGATCAATCAAGATAATACAATTAATAGCACATTAAAGTCATTAGAGGATCTCTACCTTGAAAAAAAGTATGACGCACTAATAGACAACCTCATCGAACATAAGAATGTTTTTTATACCGGGCATTTTCATTACAATTTGGGAACTGTTTACCTTAAAAAAGGAAACTATCCAGCAGCTCGATATCAGTTTGAGATGGCCCTCAAAAGTAATTTTAAAAGGCAGGAAGTTTTTCATAATTTAAAGTTCGTTGAAGAATCTTTGAAAAAGTCTAAGGGTGCAGATGATTTAATAATTCATAAGGAAATACAAGAAGTCGTTTTTGATTATGTTGAATCAGTACCGTTTTCATACTATTTAAGTCTAAGCTTATTTTTTGTAGTTGTATTTTTGATTTTAAGAAAAATTCGTATTAATGCAGGACTAACTTTAAAAATATTCTTCACATTTTTAGTTATTTTCCCTTTAGGTTTATCATACTTTTCCACCAACGATTTAGGTCATGCAATCTCTTTAAAAGAAGTTTCAGTAAAGGAAGGCCCTTCAGATATTTATGAAGAAATTTACCGGATGTCGCCAGGAACAAAAATAATGTTTAATAAGGTAAAAGATCAGTGGCTATATATTTCTAGACCTAGTGCACTTGCGGGCTGGGTAAAAAAAGAAGATCTTGCAACGTTTTGAGGTATTATGAGCTATGAGAAAGATATTTTACAATCTATCCAAGATGGGGAGTCCCTTCCGCAAAAAGTTGATCTAAACATTCTGAAATATTTTTGGCAAGCATCTCCTGTATTTGGAGCAAAGAAACAAAATATTCCCAAATTTTTAAGAGCGATTGATGTCTTTAAGAACTTTACAGACAATGAGCTCAGAATTTTATGTCGACATTTTCATTTAAGAAAGTTTGATTCCAAGGAAATTATCTTTAAACAACTCGATCTTGGGGTAGGATTTTATCTTATTTACTCAGGGACAGTTGATATAATTGTGGAAGACAGTAACAGAATTGATGAAGAAGATGAGAAGACGCCTAGACTTGTAGTAAGCTTGGATTCTGGAGATTATTTTGGTGAACTTGCACTCTTACAAGAAAATAGTTTGAGAAATGCTTCTGCTATTTCAAGAGACAACACCCTATTATTGGGTATTTTCAAGCCAGATGTAGAAGAGTTAATTAACATACATCCAATCATTGCGACCAAATTACTCCAATCTATTTCAATAATCATAGCAAATAGATTGTATTCATTGACCAAAGAGGCCAGATCGATGAAGCAAAAATTATTTGAACTTGAAAAAGAATTGGAAGACAAACAATGACTTCAAAAAGTAAGTCTTTAAGTACGCTTAAATCATCTAGATACATTTTTTTCTTTTCAATATTTGTTCTCGTATTTGTTGTTTTATATTCAATGCCCAGGTTGTCAGTGCCTCTTGGTGTGGCCTATGTCTTTTATCTTGTTTTAAGTCCAATCGTTCCATTTTTTGAAAAATTCGGAGTAAATAGAGGGGCCATTTTAGGAATAGTATTAACTCTTTTTCTGTTTTTTTCATTTTACCCTATTATCAAGGTTTCAACATCAGTATTTAATGAAGCACAAAAGTTTCAGTACTATCTTCCTAAAGTTGAAAAATTTCTTACAAGTAACTTTGAATATATCTCCACCATGATAGAAGATAAGACCGGCTTTAAGTTAGATACAACATACATTGATAACTTCTTATCAACTTCAAAAAATACAATTGGCAGTTTTATCTATAAAATACCTAATTACCTGGCCTCTGTCGTAGAGTGGGTCTTTCTCGTTCCATTATTTCTTTTTTTCTTCCTAAGAGATGGAAGAAAACTAAGAAATCTCTTACTCAACATGACTCCTAATACTATGTTTGAAAGGTTTTATTTCTTTATCTATCAATTTAATAAAAAACTAGGTGGCTATATTTTTGCAAAATTTGTTGAGGCCAGTTTGATTGGGTTTATTATCACTCTTGGGCTTCTGATTATGAAAGTGCGCTTTGCATTTCTTTTGGGAATCGTTGCTGGACTAACAAATGTTATACCCTATGTAGGCCCATTTTTTGGAGCAATTCCGGCCCTCATATTTGCTGCCACTGAATACTCAATGAATGATCCAAAATTTAGTGGAGTTATATTTTTGTACGTTATTGCAAATGCAATTGATATTGCTCTTATATTTCCTATTCTGGTTTCAAGAATTGTAGATCTTCATCCAATTGTAGTTGTCATTAGTGTTGTTCTAGGCTCTCAATTGTTTGGTGTTGTCGGTATGATTATTTCTATTCCCATGGCCGTTGCCATTAAGCTTATCTTCTCCGAAATCTATCATGAAATTTATGCTTCAAGGCATTAAAATACTTTGATTTTCGAATATTATTTTGCTGGATAATCTCCAAAATGCTAAACTCTAACGAATTTTATGGAGAGCGTTATGTTGAAAAAGTTGTTTTATATTGCTGTAGTTTTGTTTTTATATTCATGTGCAACAGAAAGACCTACTGGCAACACAGAGGCCGAAGTGATTTACAAAGAGGCACAAGAGCTAATGGAAGGTGGTCGATATCTCTTAGCAATTGAAAAGGTTAATTTAATTAAAACTCAGTTCCCTTACAGCTTTTATGCGAGTTATGCTGAACTACTTTATGCCGACATCCTTTTCGAACAAGATAATTTTGAAGAAGCTGCTGGTACCTATATCTTGTTCAAAGATTTTCATCCTAAACACAAAAAGGTAGAGTACGTACATTACAGAATTGCAGAATCTTATTTCAGACAACTTCCTTCTACTTTCGATCGAGATTTATCTGTTGCAGATCAGGCGATATCATTTTATGAAGATCTTGTTCAAAAATTCCCAAATACAAATTATAAAAAAGAAGCAATAGAAAAAATCAATAAATGTAAAAAAATGAAAAGAGACAGAGAGCAATATATTGCAGACTTCTATTTTAAAACAGAAGTTTATGATTCTGCTGTCTATAGATATAATGAAATTCTTAAAACCTATAGGGAAAAAGATCTTAGGGTTCATTCAATAGTAAGACTCGTTCAGAGTTTTGCATTTCTAAAAAACAAGGAAGAGTGTCATAACAACTTTAACCTCTATCAGAGCGAATTAAGTGGAAAACGATTAGATGAGCTTAAAGAAGTTGTAAAAACTTGTAAATAGGAAGCATAATGGAAAAACTAACAGAAAAGACCCTCGTAGAAAAAGGGATACAACTTTATAAAGATGGGGAATTTAAAAAATCAAAAAAAGTTTTTAGTGAACTCATTGAGATAAATCCAAAAAGTGTTGATGGTTTTTTCTATTTAGCAAATATTTTCCATATTCAAGGTGAAGTTGGTAAGGCAATAAAGGCATTTAGCAAGGTTTTAGAGATTGACCCTTCACATACTGATGCTTCAATAAGTTTATCTGTTCTTTACAACGATATAGGGAAATATGAACAAGGAAAAAAAATCTTTGAAATGGCCAATGAAAGAATAAAGGTTAATAAGGCCAATTCGACAATTGAAGATAATCATATAAACAAAAAATTTTCTTTTAAACATTACGAACTTGCTGATCTCTACATGACTTACAATCGATATGATGAAGCTCTATTTGAGTTTAATAAGGCCTTTAATTTAGATCCTGAAAATTTAGATGCGAGAATAAAAATGGCCAAAGTATATGCAAAAAAAGGTTTTATTGGAAAAGCATTTGACGAGTTAAAAAGGTTAAAAAATGAACAACCCCACTATATACCAGCGAAGATTGCTCTAGGAGTATTATACTACGGAAATGGTCGGGTAGTAGAGGCCCAGAATGAATGGGAGAAGGTTCTTTCACAAGATCCTAATAATAAAGAGGCCGGTATGTATCTAAATCTTTCACAAACTGCGACAGAAACTACCCTGTAAAGTTATTTTAGTTTCATTCCTATTTTGTCGATAGGCATGAATGTTGAGAAAAATAAAAATATTTGACTGTGCATTGGTTCGACTGAATTCTTTTTTACAAAATAGATATTCTGATTCTGAATCAAAACAAATTTGCCTGAATTTTGAGTCTCATCTTGCAGTTGTATTATCAACAGGCATATTGATGTGGACTTATGCTTTCATAGCTCTTTTTGCATTTAAAAATCCAATTCCTGCGTATGTTGGTTTTGGTGCTTCGGTCATACATCTGCTGAGTCCATTAACTTTTCTTGTAACAAAAAATACTTTTATTACAAGTTTATTTGTCCTTATTCCAGGTATCGTTCATCAATCTACGTTTGCTTATTATTCGGGTGGAGCAAAAAGTGATATATTACTTTGGTTCAGTGTTCTTCCCTTAGTTGCTGGAATTTTATCAAATATTGCCACCGTAATATTTTGGTTTATAACTTGTTCTGTAATATCTTTTTTGTTTTTATATGCGCAAGGCACAGGATATATATTCCCGATGGAAATAAGTACAGAAGGGTACTATCTTTCAAGGAACATTCTTATGTTTGGGAATATATTTCTGTCAACGATTCTCATCTCAGCTTATTTGAAATTTGATTCATTGATTAAAAAAAACTTAGAATCAAAAAATTTAAAAGTACATAATCTCTTGCGTATTCTACTGCATGATATTTCAACTCCGATCTCTATTATTAAAAATTCATCGAAAAACTTAGTAAACAGTAAACGGGATCAAAAAGAACAAAAAAGTTTTGATAAAATTATGAACTCGATGAATATAATCGAAACTATACTCTCTAGTGTCAGACAAATGTATGCCGTAGATATTGGTAAAACTCAACTTACACTCAAAAAATATTGTATTAGTGATATTAAAAAATTTCTCGAATTTATGTTTGATCAGAGATTAAAAGATAAAGATTTAATGTTCAAATTTAGTTTTAATAATCTTGAAAATGAAAATATTTTTGTGGATAAGGTTATATTTCAGAACCAAATTCTGGCGAATATTGTTTCAAATTCAATCAAATTCTCTCATCACAAAAGCTCTATCGATATTGAGGTTTATAAATCTCAGAATGCTCAAAATATGGTTCACATTAAAATTTCCGATCATGGAATTGGAATGAATGCAGAACTCATTAGCAAAATATTTGATCCAAAGTTATCAACATCACGATTGGGAACATCTGGAGAAAAAGGTACTGGCCTAGGAATGGTGATTGTAAAATCTCTTATTGGAAAAATGGATGGAGAAATTGAAGTTCAATCTATTGAGGGCACCGGTACAACGTTTATATTATCCCTGCCTGCCTATGTAGGAAGTGAGTCTTTTAGTGAATCTGAAGTGGCCTAAGCGTTCTGTTCAGGTAATTTAATTTCAGCGTTTTCAGTAGTGGTTTCTTCTATTGTCGTTTGAGTTCTTTGTCTTTGGACGTTGGTTCTTTTGGTATCATCAGAAGAAAATGAAACAATGTACTTTTTGAGATCAGTGTACATTGGGTGTTTCACTTCAAGTTTGCTATCTTGAAGAACAATTTGTCTAGCAATTTTCTTTTGATTGTTAATAACAAGTGGAGCTTTCAAATTAGCAGACATGTCTGTGACATTCTGAGGTATAGTTAAAATCGAGTAAATACTCGCTTGGTTTAAGTTTTCAAGTTCTAGAGAGGCCATTTCTGCAGGCAATAAATTGACCTTATAATCATGAACAAAAATTCTTGGTTCTAAAATAGGGAAAGCAATCTCTGGCCTTTCAGTTGATTGAAGCCATAAAATGAGCGTTTGGTCATTAGGGTCGACGATAAAGAAAGAAGTGAGTTCATCAAATCCTAGTAAACCCTCTTTCAATCTAATGATATCCTTTTTGTCGACTTCAAGTTCTCCAAATCTCGTCGTATTTACTTTCACTTGCATGGCCTCCGTTGCAATGGCCTTTCTTGGCCCCTAAGGTCTAGATTAGACCTTCGAAGATTGTAGCGGCCAGAGGACTGTGTACGCAAGAAGGAAATTCTTGCATTGAAGTAGAAAAATTATTGAAATATGTAAGGAAATATTGGGCGTTTAGTCGTTTTTCTTGCCAAGTTCTTCTGCTAGTTTATGAATTCCTTCCATATCCGTTTGAGAGGCCTCTGTATTTTGCTGCTGAATTGCCTGATAAACTTCTTCTCTATGTATTTTAGTTTCTTTAGGCGCTTTAATTCCTAGTCTTACCTGTTTACCTTTAATTTGAACAACAACTATCTTGATATGATCATCAATTGCAATGCTTTCCCCAAGCTTCCTTGTTAAAACTAGCATATCTACCTCAGATTTTGGCCCTTACTGCGCCGTCTCTAGTCACTTTTATGTAGGTCATCGTATATGATCGTCCCCAAAAAAAGGCAAGTAAAAAATGTAAGGTTTCCCTAAAAATCTTACTCAAGATATACAATTGACTATAGAAAATAAAGGTATAAAAGCGAGAAACTTTTTTACCTTAAAAAATCTAATAGTTTTTTGTTGAGCATATTCGAGCCCGACTTATAAGTAGTCTCAAGTATATCCTTTTGCCTTGATATTTCAGAAAATAAATCAACAATGTCCGCGTCTACTAATTTGCTCTTTCTTTCTGCTGTATTTAATTTATTGACCTCAACACCTTCTTGCGCATTTTCAATTGAGTTGATTATAGAACCAACTCTTGTGCGCAGAGTAATTAAATTGGTAATAGACCTATCAAGACGTTCGAGCAAATCTTGAACGACTTGTGGTTCATTGTTTTCAAGTGCTGAGACAAAATTTGAGAGTTGAGCAAAAATATTATCTTTTGTCGTGTAGGCCTGTTCTTCAATGGAATCTTCACTCGCAAGATCTCTTTCGATCATTCTGGATTGCTTTTCTTTTCCAAGTTTAAGCTCAGGAATATCTTTTAAAGGGTGGCTAGATTTATTAATATTTAAATCTGCTCCATAAAAAACTTCTTTTCCTGTCAAATTGATAGGAACAAAAAAATCTTTTGATACTTCAAGGTTGATTTTACCATTACTACCTAAATACTCCCCATCAATATCAAAGGGCCTTGAGAGTGTTGAATGACCAGCAAATATAAATCTTTGCCCAACACGTCTGTTTGCAATTGCTAGGGCCTGATTTCTTAATTGTATAACTTCATTTGAAACATTTGACCTGACATTCTTATCATAGAAATCAGATGATTGCTGAATGGCAAGTTCTTTGGCCTTAACGAGTATATTTGTGATTTGTTCTAAGGCCTCTTCTGTTGTATTAAGTTGCATAAGAGCATATGATGAGTTTCTTAAGTACTGCTCATTATCCTTTTGAACTGAACCAAGAGATAATGCTTCAACATTTGCAACAGGATCATCTGAAGGTTTACGAATTCTTTTAAGTGTAGAACCCTTAAGTTGCAAATCTTCCATTTTTGCCTTTGCTTTTTTTATAGAATTTTGCAATGCATTTGTAGCACTATTTTCTGATACTCTCGTCATATATTATCCAAGACCTCTATTTTTTGAGCGCTAATACCGTTTTAAACATATCATCAGCTGTACTCATTACTTTTGCTGATGCTTCGTATGCATGCTGAAATCTCACAAGGTTTGATGTTTCTTCATCAATGGAGACTCCTGACACTCTTTCTTTTATAGTCTGACTCTGGGTAAGCAATCCTTCGGCCTGCTCCTGATCTAGTCTCGACTTTCCTGTCTCCATCCCTACATTTCCGATAGATTGTAGATATTTTTCTTCTAGTGTCGTTGTGCCATTATCTAGAATTTTTTCATGTTGTAATTTTGAAATGGCCAATGCAATACGGTTATCCCCTGGAGAATTCACATCAAGAGCTGTAATAATATTGCTTAAATCTTCCTTAACTTCATAGGAGAGTTCAATTTTCTCTGCCGCTCCTTTAACATTTTTAATATCTTCAAAAAAATTAATTTGCCCTGTTGGCCCTCGTCGATCAAACTTTACTGGTTCTTCACCATCTATGATGTCAATTTCTCGGTTTACAAATCCTCTTCTATGAATAGCGTTAACCGATTTAGTTGTGTTGTAGGCAATTTGATCAATTTGTGACTTTAAAGCATCTAAATCACCATCTCTGACAGATATAAGTGCCCCAATTTTTCCCCCTCTTATTTTTGAAGTGACGGGAAAAGATTTTCTATCTTCAAAAAAAATGTCAATAGAGCCCTGATTATTTGGTGCTGTACCATCTGGATTAGTTCCAAAATTTAATGACTGCACCTCTCCTGCAGCAACAAGAGTCCCAACACCTTGAATAGAAACGACAAAACGATTTTTTTCGTCTTGGTAAGTATGAACATCAAAATATTCAGCAATTGTCCGAATATGTTGATCTCGTTTGTCTCTTAAATCACCCGTTTCATCTCCAGATGCTTCCATGGTGGTAATTTTTGTATTTAACTCTGCGATATGTTTGGCGGCAATATTCACTTCGTCCAAACTTTGAATAATATTTCGATCTATATTTTTTGTGAGATCACCTAATGTTTCACGAATTCTTTTAAAATCTTTTACGATTAATTGAGCATTATCTCTTACCACAGATCTAATGGTTTCATTTTCTGGTTGGTTCGCTAATTCTCTAAAAGAATTAAAAAAACGATTGAGTATTTTATTTAAACCCTCATTGTCGATTTCATTAAAGATCATTTCAACTTGTTCTAACTGTCCTGTTCTATTTTCGAAGTATTTTGAACTTGATAGGTTGGAAACTAATCTTTTTTCAATATAAGGATCATGAATTCTATTTATATCTTTAACACGAACGCCATTGCCTTGATTCAATCCAGATTGGGTGACAGGAGAAGTTGATTGCAAATTTATCCTTTGCCTAGTGTATCCCTCAGTATTTGCATTTGCAATGTTATGACCAGTTGTCTCAAGGGCCTTTTTGGCCGCAAATAATCCAGAATTTCCAATGTTAAGTAAGTCCGCCACCTTAAAACCTTTAAGTAAAAAGTATTCATAAATAAATTATGCGTGTAGCGGTACAAAGAACCATTTATTTTGCAGTGGTTCTTCCGGCCTCATTGTAAGTTGCATACTTTTTCTCACCCATTACATCTTGTCTGATTTCTTTGAGTGATAGTATCGCTTTATTCAAAAACAACTGATTCTTCTTATTTTGAAGTTGAATCTTCTCAATTATATCAATTAAAAGTGAATTAAATCTAGATAGGTGACTTTGTCCTATGCTGTCTTCAAATTTTCGCATTAAACTAAGTAAATCATTTACTGAACTCACTTTTTGATTTGAATAGTTTTCATTAACCTTTTTGATGAGATCCTGACGAATTTCTTCAAGTGTTCTTATATTTTGGACTACTTGATCTTTTTTAGAAATGACTCGCTCTAAATCCTCAATTTGAGAATCTAAAAGCAGGGCATACTCTTCACAAGTTAGATCTAAAAGAGTGTTATGTTCTTCACAAAACCTTTTCCAAACATCGATAATTTGGAAATATGTCAACATCATTTCTTTATTTTCCATATTTAGCTCTTTCTTCATTGCAGTATTCATTAGAACTCACTCTCTAGAATTTTATCCGCTAGTTTTTCATAATCTATAGCATACTGACCACTATCAATTTGCTGTTTTAATGCTTTTACACGCTCAGAATTATCAATTTCGGGCGAAGCGTCAACAGCTTTTTTAATCCGTGAAAAATCTTTAATCGCACTAGAGATATCTACTTTAGAGTCTCTTTCACTCATTTCTTCTAGCTCTTTCTTTCTTTCTTCATTGTTTCTTCTAAGCAAGGAAGGGTCTAGTTTTTTAGAGGCCTTAGTGTATTGCGTTTTATTTCCTGGAAAAAAAGGTGATCGATTATCAATATTGTTACTCATAGACTTTCTCCTTAAGTCTTATTTGTTCTTTAGAATCTTTAGTTTGTGGTTCTAAATCTATATTTTTTATAAGTTGACCCTTGTCTTTGTTAATTTGTATTTGTTTATTTCTCTGTGAGATTTTTTGTAAGGCCTGCTCATTGGCCATGTAACGTTTATAATTTTCCTGTGTCCTTTGATTTTTAGGATATATTTGCTCAAGAATCAACCGTTGAAGTCCCAGGCCCCCGTCTTTTTCTGTTAGGATCCTTGCTCTTTCGCTATCTTGTAATGATTTATAGAATTGTTCACCTGATGATTGAGTTTCATCTCCAACAGTTTTGTTCATTTGTTGAATCATAAAATCTGCAAATTGTCTTTCCATGCCAGCCGCAACTTTTTTATACGGATCAGGAACTAAATGTAGATTATCAAGCTGATTGAGGGTTTGGCTTCGTTTAATTGGTGATTTGACCATTTCACCTAAATTACTTGCTTTTATTGACATCCTACATCCTTGTAAGTGACCGCCAGAATCATTCTAGCATCTATATTTTTTCAATCATAGATATTTTGACCTATCTATAAAAAATACTTAGATTAATTCTATTTCACCAATAAGTGCTCCATTTTTTTGAAGTGCTTGAAAAATTGAAATCACATCATCAGGTTTAGTGCCTAGTGCATTTAGTCCTTTAACAAGATCTTGTAGAGTTGTGCTTTCTGGCATGAAGTAGAGATGTTTTGGCCCAGCATTAGCTCCTGCTTGAGGATCCTCTCCTCCTATTTGGATAGTGAGATCACCATGTCCAATGGCCACGGGATTGATTTTAACATCTCCTCCAGCAACAATTGTTCCTGTTTTTTCGTTAATTACTATTTTTGCTTTGAGATCTTGATAAACTTTAAAATTTTCAATTATGGCGAGTAAGGGGACAATTTTTCTTTTGTAGTGCATAGGTATAATGAGATCAACAGTGGTGGCATCTTGAGCACTTGCATATTTACCACCTAATTCCTGATTGATCACCTTTTCTATTCTGGCCGCCGTTGTAAAATCTGGTCTTTTTAAACTTAACCTTAGACTATTTTTTTTGTTAAATTGCAAATCTAACTCTTTTTCAATAGTCGCTCCTCCATTTATAAGACCTCTTGTCGGAAAACGTTGTCCTGTAGTAATACCCCCTATAGATACTGGACCACTTGCAACTGCATAGATATTTCCATCACCACCCTTAAGTGGTGAAACTAAAAGTGTACCGCCGGCCAGCGATGAAGCATCAGCAATAGAAGAAACGGTGACATCAACTTTTTGTCCTGTTCTCGCAAATGGTGGAAGATTTGCAGTGACAACAACAGCTGCTACATTTTTAGAGCTAATTTCATTTTGGGGATTTAGTCCAAGTTTTTGAAACATTTTTTTTAGTGAATTATTGGTAATTTCTCCACCTGAATCTCCTGTTCCGTTTAATCCAATGACGAGACCATATCCAATAATTGGATTTGATCGAACACCTTTTACATCAACCAAATCTTTTAGCCTACTTGGAAGAGGGTAAATATTGAAACTGAGTAAGAATAAAAGCAGATATTTCATAAATTACCTCAATACATTGATTGTTGACTCTAATATATTCTTTGATGAGATTTCATCATTATCATTAATGTCTCTTCTATTAACAAGTGCATGTACTTCTACTGTGCGCTTCTGATTTTTAAAGAGTACTTGTTTTCTTCCCTTAACCAGTAAATGATTTTTATTAATTTCTTCAATAACCACGGCCGAAATCTTATCGATTACTTCTTGCTGAGGAGCTTGAGGTACTTGGGATGGAATTTGTGGAGAAGGAGGAGTACTGGACACTTTCTTCTTTTCTCCTTCTTTATTCTCTTTTGGCTTTTCTTCTTCCTCTTCTTTGTCTTTCTTTGGAGGATCTGGAAACGCTCTTTTTAATTCAAGTGAAATTTCATTTTTAAGTTTATCAAAAACATTAATGAGTACAATATCTCCTCTTTGCTTAGATGTATCAGTTGAGAAGAGAAAATTTTCTTTTCCGGCCACGGCCCAAATACTTCCTGAAGTATCATTATCCAAAAGATCTTCAGCTCTATATCGCTTTCTTGACTGTTGCGCGGGAACGTATTGTCTTTGAACATTTGGTGGAAGATTTTGTGTTGTTTGAGTTGAAGTTCCAGAATACCTGGAGTTATTGTCATTATTTTGGAGAGGATTTGAAGAATGGTTAAAAGAACTTTCGTTAGTTTGGTCATATGGTTTTCTATAGAGATCAAATTTATCATTATTACTTATCGTCTTTTGATTGTCTTTATCTAAATCATCATAAAATCCATCAACCATTGATGAACAAGATGTGAATAATAAAATAGATAAAAAATAGATGTATGAATTGATCACAAGTCCACCTCTGCCTTGTTAAAATTGGTAACTTTTCCATATATTATTCTTTTATTATCAAGAGTTCTTAATCTTATAATGTCACCAAGTTTTCCATGAGACATTGGAATAACCTTTGAAATGACATTTAACCTTCCCTTTTTATACTCTAACGTAAGAGGAGTTCCTGCTTTAACGAGGTTTATTTGAGCAATATCGTTTAGTTTGAGATAATCATTTGCTTTGAGATTTCTAATTACTTTATAAAATTGTATATTTTCCAAATCTTGAAGATATATTTCGGGAGTAGATGTCTTTAACTTCACAGAAATAAATTGTGATTGGTTTAAACTTGGAGTTAATGGATTAATGTTGTATTTCAATTTAATTGCGCTAATTTCACTAAGGATATTTACCTGGATAAAATATTTCTCTATGATACTATTGTTTCGAACATGGTTAATTTGGATTGTGGTTTTTCCTAGCTTTTCGCAAGAAGAACAGATCGTTTCAAGATGATCATTTTTTTTCAAGCTAATGGCCGTTTTTTTTGGAAATTTTAAGACTGAAAAATGATATTGCTCAGAGATTTCTTTTCTTATGGTGTCGTTCAAAGTGATGATATTAACATTGTCATTTTTAACGATAATTTTTTCGCTTGGAAAATCTTCATTTATAAGTGACTCAATATATTTTCCATTCACAATACCAATATATTCTAATATTCTCTCATTAAATTGATTTTTGATTAATTCATTACAATTGGAATTTATGATTACATCTTTGGATTTAACTTCGATCATGTCTCTTAAAAGATAGATTGATTGACCAGTCTCAACCTCACAGGCATATGCATATTGTATAAAAATAAATATGAGTAATGAAATGAACTTCATTTTTACCTTATATTATTTACTGTTTGTAACATTTGATCTGCTACAGTCATTACTTTCGAATTCATTTCATATGCTCTTTGTGCTTTTATTAAGTTAGTCATTTCATTCATAATGCTTACATTTGAGAGCTCAAGTGCTCCTTGCTGTATAAATCCTGAACTATTTTCACCGGCCACATTTTGAAAAGCTTCTCCACTAGAAGCTGTTTTTAAAAATAAATTTTTCCCTGCAGATTTAAGCCCAACTGGATTTGTAAAAGTAAATACTGGAATTTGCCCTAAACCAACAGGTTCTGTTTCTCCTGAAACGAAGGCATCTACATCACCTTTTTCTGAAACACTGACACTTTTTGTATTAGGAGGGAGTTGAATTGCAGGAAATATTGCATGGCCATCTTTAGTGACAATTTTACCAGTATTATCCACGTTAAAAGCTCCATCTCTAGTATACCTAACTTCACCATTTGGCATTATAATTCCAAAAAATCCCTCACCATTGAGCATCAGATCAAAAGGATTGTTTGTAATCTGTGGACTACCTTGAGTAAATTCCTTTCTCGTTGCAGAAACCTTTGAACCCGATCCTACTTGAATACCCACGTTTCTGATCGTATTATCAGATGTTGCAGCTCCAGGTTCATCTATTGTTTCATAATAAAGATCTTCAAACTCTGTTCTTGATTTCTTAAAACCCACTGTGTTTACGTTTGCAATATTGTTTGAAATATTATTTACATTTTCATCTTGTGATTTCATTCCTGTAGCTGCTGTATTAAGAGCTCTTATCATTATTGTCTCCTAGAATTTAATAATTTCGTTCACCGATTTATTTGCGATATTATCATATGTTTTAATAACCCTCTGAATAGATTCAAATTGTCTATTTGCTTTTATAAGTTCTGACATTTCTTCAACAGCATTTACATTGGATTCCTCGATAAAACCTTGATGTACAGTACTCGCAATCTCTTTTGTTTTTAAATTTGAAATATTACTATTTATATATAAAGAGTTTCCTTGCTTCTGTAAGTTATCTAAATTTTCAAATTCAACAATTGAAAGATCTCCAAGAGGTGATCCATTTACAAAGATCTTACCTTGTATATTCACTGATAAATTACCAGAGGGAAGTTGTATTATTCTTTCTTCTGGAGTCGGTAATGGTTTATCTTGAGCTGTACTTTCTTCAGGCAGATCTAAATGCTTTAGAACTTTGTATCCATCAGCAGTTATTAATTCGCCTTGATTGCTAATTGTAAAAGACCCATTTCTAGTGTATCGCAGCCCTTGTGGAGTTAAGACTTCAAACATTCCTTTGCCATTTATAGCAAAGTCAAATAAATTTGAAGTTGGTCGAAGCTGGCCTTGGATAAATTTGGTGTGTGAACCACTAACTTTTACAAACGCATGCTCGGCACCATAAGATTTGTAAAAATCCTCAGGTGCCCACTCTTTTCGTGGAATATCGATATCAAGATCTTTACCAGTCAGAGCTGATAAATGTTCCTTAAAAATTAAGTGATCTTTCTTAAATCCGGGAGTATTTGAGTTCGCAATATTATTTGCGATTGTGTCAACTTTTTTTTGTTGAGCAATTGCCCCTGAAAGGGGAACCCATAATTCCTTCATTTCACCCTCCTGGTGGGCGTTACTATTTAATGCTACCAGTTAGGGTGCCATATTTTCCACACGGGCAAAATTGACCAGGTATATCTTGCCTATTTATGGATACTTTTTCTTGATAATTCACCAAAAACCTTCAGAATTTAGAGCAATTAGGTTAAAGTCTTAAAAAGATGTGTCAAATAATAGACAAGGTTAAATGTTGGTTTAAAGAGTTGGAAATTTATGCCCGGTGAAAATACATTTGAAAATACACTAGAAGAACTTGAAAAAATTGTTGGGGAACTAGAAGCTGGAAACGTGGGCCTTGATGATGGTCTTAAACTCTACGAAAAGGGTGTCAATCTATATAAAATTTGTAAAATCAAAATAGATAAGGCCGAGAAAAAAATTCAAAAACTTGACGATGACCTCAACGAGGTTGATATTGAAACAGATTAGTTTTTTCATTATAGTTTTTATTTTATTTAGCTGCGCTAATGTACAAAATAGAAATGAAGTTTCTACAATTATAGTTAATGATGAAACAGAGGCCATTCCAACGGCCAAGACAGAAATTGCCCAAGAAGCGATTGTCAAAGATACATATGATGTACCTGTCAGCTCAGATTATTTTTATGAAAATGAATTAGAGAAACAAGCAAAAAATGTAATTGGTATTTACTTTTCTGGTGGTCTGTACAACACTTTTTATCATCTCGCCGTGTTGAAATATCTAAATGAAAATGGGATTGTTCCCCATGTTGTTAGTGGTGAGGGGAGCGGACTGTTTATAGCAGCAATGTATGCAGCAGGAAAAACAGTTGATGAAATGGAGTGGGTATTTTTTAAACTTAATAGTATGATAGAAAAAATTGAAGATAAAAAAGATTGGCTAAATCTTATTGCAAAATATGTTATTGATTCTATTCCTAATAAAAGTATTCAGATTTTTGAGAAAACTTTTTTTATCAATGACAAAAAGATGCGAAAAAACATACTATCAGGTAATATTGATGAACTTTTGAAAGAATACACTCTAGATGAAACTCGTGCTGAAAGATATTCCTTACGGGAAATGTATAAAGAGTTTGGAGTTGATCTTGTATACTTATCAAGTGTGGTTCCAACAAGCAATATCATAGACTTTGATGTCAATATAAAAACAAATAGCTATGATCCAGAACTCAATATGTCGAAAAAGGCAAATTTGCACTCAATAATGAAAGAGTTAATTATAGAAAAAAATAAGGTAAAAGATGAAGTCAAACATTATTAAGGTATTCATCGTATTGATTGGACTTGGGGTTGTTGGTGTGGCCATCATTGGGCTTGCAATTGGTTATTACTCATTAACTTTACCAAAAATTAGTTCTTTGGCCGATTACCACCCTCCTATTCCATCAAAAATTTTGGCAAAAGATGGAACAGTTCTTACCGAAATTGGTATACATAATCGAGTGATAGCAAAATTTGAAGAGATTCCAAAACGAATTGTAGATGCTTTTCTTTCGGCGGAAGACAGCTCTTTTTTTGAACACACTGGAGTGGATTATTTAGGCGTATTAAGAGCTCTATATGCAAATATTAAGGCGGGTAAAGTCGTACAGGGTGGTAGTACTATCACTCAACAAGTTGCAAAATCTTTACTATTAACTTCTGAGAGATCTATAAGTCGAAAAATTAAAGACTTTTTATTGGCCCAAAAAATTGAGAAAAAATTTTCAAAAGAAGATATACTCTTTCTCTATCTTAATCAGGTCTATTTAGGAGGTGGATATTACGGAGTTAAATCAGCATTTAGAGGTTATTTTAGAAAAGAATTAAGTGAGGCCAGTGTGGCCGAATCTGCTATGATTGCAGGTCTACTTGTTGCTCCAGGAAGATATTCTCCCTATAGAAATCCACTGTATGCAAAAAGAAGACAGGCCTATGTTTTAAAAAGAATGTTTGAAACAGGAAAAATTTCTGAAAGTGAATATAAATTGGCTTTACAAGAAAAAATCAAATATTTCACTAGAGAAGGAAGTGTTTTTAAAGCACCTTATTTTACTGAATGGATTCGTCAAAAAGTTGTTGATATTGTAGGAGAAGATAATTTTAAGGAAAATGGATTTATTGTTCAAACCACCCTGGATTGGGATCTGCAAAATAGGGCAGAGATAGCAATTGCTCAAGGTGTTAAAGAAATTGATAAACGACAAGGTTTTAAAGGTCCGTTACAACATTTAGAAACTGATGAAGAAATTGAAAAATTTATTATTGAATATAGAAAAAATTTACTCGAAGAGAAGTCTGAATACTTCATATTGGATGGAGACAGTAAAAAACAATATGAATTTGAATATAATGAAGAAGAATATTTAAAAGTTAAAAATGATTATTTTTCAAGTATTGAGAAAATTAATTCAAATGATTTTGAATGGAATTCAAATGATCCAATGTTAGATTTACTTGAAGTAGGTAAAGATTATAAGGCCGTTGTAATAAAGGTACATGATTCATCTAGGATGGTTTACGTAAACCTTGCTGGAGTTCATGGGATGATACCCTACGAACAGTTTAGATGGGCACATGAAAGAGTACTTGATTCAGAGAAAAATTTTTGGAGTTATGTCGTTAGACCTTCTCAAATATTAAAAAGAGGGGACATTGTCTATGTACAAATCGAGAAAAAAAGTGAATCATTGAGCTTTAGATTGTATAAAGATTTTAAAGATCCTTTTTTCAACAGAAATAAAAATAGAAAAGAATTACTAGAAAAATTAAAAACTGAAAAAATGCCTCTCTTGAGACTTGAACAACAATCCGATGTACAAGCAGCGCTATTTTCAATTGATCCTCTGAATGGAGAAATTATTTCTTTCGTTGGAGGAGCCGATTTTAACAACTCAAAGTTTATTAGAACGATTCAATCAAATCGTCAACCAGGGTCGGCCTTTAAACCATTTATATATGCAGCAGGATTAGAAAAAGGCTTTACTCCGGCAAGTATAATATTAGATTCTCCAGAGGCGCTTAGTGGAGTAGATGAGTCATTGAATTGGAAACCTAGAAATTATGATGGGGAGTTTAAAGGACCCATGACTTATCGGAACGCACTAGAACAATCTAGGAACGTGCCTGCCATAAAACTTTCTGAAAAAATTGGTCTAAGTAACATCAAAAAATTTGTTGATAGAATAGGGCTGAATGTAGAACTTGGTGAGGACCTAACATCTGCACTTGGATCATTTGGTGTCAATTTGAAAGAACTCGTTTCTGCTTATGCGATATTTCCTAATGGTGGAAGGAAAGTAAAAGTAAAATTTATAAAATCTATTATCGATAGATTTGGTACTACTTATCCGACAGAAGTCAATGAGTTAGATGAAAAATTGAAAACTGAAGAAAAAGGGGCTCCTTTACTTAAAGCTGCGGAAAATGAGGAAATTGAAAAAAAAGAGATTCTACCTGAAGAACCAATCAAATCAAATCCTTATCTTGATTCTCTTGGAGGAGATCAAGTTTATGACAAAAGACTTGCTTACATAATGACAAACCTTTTAAGAGGAGTTGTGTTACATGGAACTGCAAAAAATGCAAAAGAAGTAAGCACGTTTTTAGGGGGCAAAACAGGGACAACTAATAGTTTCGTCGATGCTTGGTTTGTAGGGTTTACAAGTAACATCGTGGCAGGAGTATGGACAGGTTTCGACGATAATCAAACATTAGGTTACGCTGAAAGTGGATCTCGAGCTGCTCTTCCTATTTGGAAAGATTATATGTCTGAAGTTGTTAGAAAATATGGAGAAAGTGAATTTGTAATTCCTGAAGGTGTGACAAATATACTTATCGATAAGGAGACTGGAAAGTTGGCCAATGACCAAACTAAAACGACTTTTATGGAAACTTTTGTCAGCGGTACAGGCCCTGTTGAGGAAACTGATGAGATTATTAATAATCAATTAGATGCAAATGGCGATGAGAATATCAAAGATGGGGATAAAACTATTTGGTATGATGATATATATAATGAATAGTATTTGTATATATCAATTCTTAACTCATTATAATTACAGGACTGTCTAAAGTTTAGACATTTCTTAATTTGATTCTCCTTAATCCAGAATATGATATAATAGTTTTTTCAAAGGTATGAGCTCTTAAATTAGTAAAAAAAGTGCACATTTGGTCGATAAGTTAAGGTCGTAGGACCTTTTTCCACGGGTGAATATGAATTCAGGTGTTGGACTTAAAAGAAAAATGAATGCATCCTTCAAGAAAACACTTGTCATCTCCCTTATTATTCATATCGTTATTGTTTTTATAAATATACATGAAAGATCTCAAACTGATAAGCTTGGTAGTTATAATCAACAAAAAAGTAAAACAATCACAGTAAAGCTCGCTCCAAATGATGATAGGAAAAAAAGACAGATTGTAAAAACTGAAAATAAAGGCAATGAAAAGATTAATGATAACACTAAATATCTAAGTGAATTTGATAGAACTGTCTCGAAGGAAAGTGTTGCTGCTGGTACTGGTAAATTTAATAAGGCCGGAATAGGTCGAAGAGATGGGCAAGAAAAGGTGAGCGTTCCCGCACCTCCTCAGATTAAAAAAATTACTAAAAAGGATACTAATCCTGAATCAAAACTAGCCAAATTAGCACAATTAACACAGGCAATGGATGTAGCGGTACCAACTCCTAAAGTTCAACCAACATCATCGGTAGCAAAGGGTCTTAAAAATGGAGATCTAAAATCGAGAGGAATGTCATCAACGAGTGATTTTGTGGAAGATGTTCCACTGGGTGACTTTACAGAACTTAATACAAAAAGATTTAAATATTTTTCTTTTTATGATCGTATACGTAAACAATTAGAAAATCATTGGGGAAGAAATATTCGTCAAAAGGCCAGAAGACTTTTTTCCAGGGGCGGAAGACTACCGGCCAGTGAGAATTTTATAACTTCACTTAGGATCGTTCTCGATTCAAAGGGAAATATTATAAACGTACTTATTAATAGCTCTAGCGGAATTAGGGAGTTAGATGAAGCAGCAGTAGATTCCTTTAACAAAGCAGGGCCATTTCCAAATCCTCCTCAGGAATTAGTAAAAAATGGAAGCGCTGTTATAGAATGGGGATTTGTGGTAAATTCCTAGAATCAATTTTCACAATCTTTAAAAACATTTTTAATTCTAGAATATTTAAAAAATAATACTCATTATTCATTTCATGTTTAGATTTATATTCAAATCCCTTCACTTATATTTTAAAAATATTAAGCGCTTAGATGTTTGAAAATATATCAATTATTTTTCATAACTGTAATTTTTACAAAAATCCTCCATAGATTTATTTTTTGATTATACTCTGTTCGAAAAACAAACAAATTTTTTTCTGACAAAGTGAGGAATTATGAAAAAGATAAACACAAAACTTTTAGGTTTACTTGTAATCGGTATGAACATCTCTCCTTCTACATATGCTTCTGGAAAATTACTTTCTGAGTTTGATAATATATTAAATTCAGTAAAAGAAAGCATGAAAGGTGAGTCTAATATTGTAAAGGCTTACAAACTAAGAAAAGAAACTGATAGGTTAACTAAAGAAAGATTTGAAAGACAAATCAATTTTTTAAATTCTTTGAAACTTGAAATACCTAAAAAAAAGTTGAAAGGAATTGGCGCAAAGGTTGACGGAGATAAAATTGCGATCAATCTTAGTGAGAAATATGTAGACGAGTTAACTAAAATAGATGAAATTTTTGTACTATACGCTGATCAATATGAGCATCTTCTTGTTGATTACCTATCTGAACATTATAGAATGACCTCATCATCTGGATTCTATTCTGAATTCGCACAAGCTCTTCATGAGATTGAATCAAAAGGCACTATCGACAAAATTACAGGTAAAGAAACGGTTACTGAAATTTTTGCAAAATCATATCTTCAAATTAAAAAACCAACAGTTGTCAAAAAATTTGGGAATACATATGAAGAACAAAAAACAATAAAAGAAAAACAGAAAATTATTTCAGAAAACTTAAATGCATATAAAAAAGCAGTTGTTGAACTGAAAAACAAAGAAAAAGGCTTTATCACTTATGATGAGATGAGAAAAACATACATTGAAGCTGAAAGGCTTTATAATGGTTTTTGGAATTCTGGTATTGAAATCAGAGATGAATTAAGAGCATCAGCTCAACTTTTAAAGCTAAGAAACTGGAAATTGGAGAGTTTTGAAAATACTTTAAGAGGATTTAGTATAATAGATTCTAGTGCCAAAAATTTTAACCAAACAGTTTTAAACTTCCATAAAGAGCTCAATGAGGTATTAAAGGTATCAAATAATAAGCAAATTATTAAAATAACTAAAAACGCCATAACTTCAAAGGTAAATAATGAAGTGAAAAGACTTCTTTCTTCTGAAATCGAAGAACCAGTTGAAGATTTTATTAAACTTTATGTCAGCGTCCGAAATTTGCATAGGACAAATCCGAGTTTTGTGGCAGATGAAGTTTTAGACTTAACAAATGAAGTATTGGATTTTAAAATTATTGAAAATGGTATGAGTGTACAAGAACTTGAAGCAAAAGGGATTGTTTTAAATAAAAATAATATTGATTCACTTTTTAATGTTGAAAATGATGGAAAATGGGAAACTGTTAGATCAATCGTATCAAGTAAAAGTGAAGTTACAGAAATTGCAAGCAGTGACTTATTTGAAAATTTTGTGGATATGAACGATACTCTTCGAATGCTAGAACATGTATATGCAGATAAGTCGATTTACAATTCTGAAATTCTTAAAAAAGTAAATGATGAGTTTATCCCTGAAGTAGCTCAAACGTTTATAGCATTTTCAAAAAATGTGAGCGAACAAGGCCTTATGAAAAATGCAACATTTGTATCTCACTACACCGAAGTATTTCTAAGAATTATTGATACAATTGTAAAACATCTCAAAGGAATAGAAGTAACAAAGACAGTTGCATCAAAAGGTTATAATAGTAGAACATCTTATACAAAGACTTTAAATGCAGTACTCGATAGTTCTCCATCTGAGGAAGCTAGAGAGAAATTAATTGCCTCTTTTATCGATACTGTTGATAAAAATGAATTACATTATCTTTTTGATGACTCTAGGATTTCAAAAATTGTTAAATCTGATTATTTCAACGAGGAATATCTACCAAAAAAATAATAAATAACTACTGACCGGGAATTAAAACTCCCGGTTTTTAATTTTTAAATAGTTAAGTGAAATTGTTTTCTGCGTCTAGGTGTATGTTGTTTAAGTTTTTGAGAAAACTATATAATTTCGACATAGTCTGCTTGATTCACAAATGTTTTATGATAATTAGACATCTTACAAATAATAAATTCTTGAGGTTATTATGAGCAATTTATATTTAAGTTTATTTATAATATTTAGTATTTTCTTAGGTCAGGCCCATGCTTTTAATCCCATAGAGTTTTTTAATAATAACAAAATTGTAAAAAAAATCAAAAAGGGTCTTGAAAAGGATGCTAAGCTTTCGGATATGATTTTGGCAAACAAACAAAGAAATTTTTATCGCCAGAATTTTTTAACTAAAATTGAGGATGAATATTCAGAATTAATTAACATATCTGAATCCTATACTGTTGCAGATAATTTTAGAAATTTATTTTCATCTGATATTCTAACAATGAGAGAATATAAGGACTTAGAAAAAGCAATAAAATCTTTAAAAATTGATGAATTTGAAAGTGAGCGTTTTTTTAGTGCAATATCCAAATTTGAGACTGCGTATTTTGATCGTAAAAAAGAGATTCTAAATGTTGGTCATTATAGAGTTCTTGAAAAAGTAATTACGGGAAAAATAAATAAACAAGTAGTCGAGGTTTTTAGAAGAAATATCCAACTTTCACAAGAAGCTTCAATAAATGATTTTATTCGATTGTATGTAAACATTCGCTATATTTTTAAAACATCTCTTGATAAAAATATTGGAATCGATGTGATCTCAAAAGACGCCTTAGGCCTATCCCAGGATCTTTTAGATTATAAATTAAAACAATTGGGAAGTCTTGATAGAGGTATAACTTCAGGTGGAATAAAGTTTAATGTATCATATTTGGATACTTTAATTGGTTTAGAAAACTTCAGATACAGAAATGATGGTTGGGAATATGTAAATAATGGAAATGTTAAAGAATTATTTTTTAAAAACTTTAGCAATGATGGAGCACCTATTATTTCAATGGACCTATACAGTGCTCACACTGAAATGTTAAGTACTATACAGGCCCTACATGAAGTTTATCCAGAAATTAAAAATGAACTTGTACATAGTGATTTAGTTGAACTAATAGGAAAGGATTTTATCAATAGATTTGTAAGAGGTTTTATTTCATACAACAAAATAATTAATGAACAAGAGCATATCTTAAAAAATCCAAGTCTGTTAACTGCAATAGTTCAAGAATTTTTCAATATTTTTAAAGCAACCTATCGTCTTTTACGCTATGGAACTAAGGCCGTAGGTATGCAAGAAATCTCTTATGGTGTTTATAATGGAAAATCATTTCAAAATGCTTTAACAGAAACGATGAAAATCCAAAATAATGAGTTAAGAGAAGAGCTTATTGAATCTTTTATGGCCACTGTTGAAAAAAATAATTTATATTATCTTTTGGACGAAGCGAATCTTTCAGAAATTTTAAAGGCAGATGAGTATTTTTATTCAAGATATATCATTTCAATTTAATTGAAATGCTATTGTTTTTTTAGCATATCTTTAAGTTGTGAAATACCTTCCATCATGACATAGTCATTCCAGATTTTGTCTAACTCACGAATAGTTTCAATAATCTGTATGGCCGCTTGATCTCTTGATATTTTTTGAGACTCGGCCAGTGAGTCTATGGCCATCGTTAAGGCACTAACAGAAGGCGATGCACATGTCTTTTCTAACCGTTCCTCATATGAAGCATCGATTTTTCTTTCTTTGCTTTTAATGATTGCAGTATTAAGCAGTTGAATGGATTCTTTATTGTCTATCATAGTCGCAAATAATTCACTAATTAGATTGATGGCCGAAGTATGGGGTTTTTGGCATCTTTCGTAAAGTGAAAAACGAATCTCACTTCTAATTATTTAAAAATTATAAAAAAAATATGTATTCAAAAACTAATATTGAAAAAATTAACGCCTTTAAGATAGCTCGTTGCATAAGTCAATGTAATCCGAGGAACTGAGTAAACTTTGAACCTCATCTTCATTTGAAAGTTTTATCTTTATTATCCATGAATCATAGGGATTTTGATTACATTGCTCTGGAGAAGACTCAATATCATTATTTACTTCTATAATTTCTCCACTGAGTGGAGAGTACAGGTCACTAACAGATTTAATAGATTCTACGACACCAAAGGTCTCATTTTGATCAACAACTCTTCCCACATCAGGAAGTTCTACAAAAACGATATCGCCTAGAGAAGATTGGGCGAAATCAGTAATTCCAATTGTGGCGATATCTCCATCTATATGAGCCCATTCGTGTTCATTAGTATATAGTAATTGGCCAGGGGTTTTGTGTGACATTTATTTTGCTCCTAATACATAAAAAGGTTTAACTTGAATTTTTGCCGGAAATAACTTGCCTCTTATATCAACAAAAATGGGTTTAGTTGAATCAAATTTTTCAATATTTAATCTTGCTAAAGCAATTCCCTTATTAAGTGTTGGAGACATTGTTCCAGAAGTTACCACTCCAATATTTGTTTTGTCTTCAAGTGTCACGGGATAACCTTCTCTTGGAATTCCCTTATCCAGTGAAATTTTAACTAATTTTGACCTCTGCTGTGAGTTTAAAATTGAATTTTTTCCTATAAAATCTCTCCCTTCAGGTTTTATCGTCCAGTTAAGATTGCATTCGTTAGGAAGAACATCATCACTGAGTTCATGCCCGTATAGCGGATAACAGACTTCTAACCTGAGAACGTCTCTTGCGGCCAATCCACAGGGGATAACCTTATTTTCAATCAACTTTTTCCAAATAGTTTCAACCATCTCATTTTTTATAAATATCTCAAAGCCATCTTCTCCCGTATATCCAGTTCGAGCTATAATTACCAGAGAGTTTTGAAAGTGTCCTTCAGTTGCACTATAGTAAGGTAAATTGTGTTCAATTTCGAGCCCAATTTTTTCAAGATTTTCTATCGTTTTTGAACCTTGGACCGCGAGCAGAGAATATTCAGCCGAGGAATTTATAAGTTCGATATCGAATTGTTTTTCATTTTGAACAGACGTGATCCATTTCCAATCTTTTTCTATGTTTGATGCATTTACACACAATAGAACTCTTTCAGGTGTTAATTTGTACGCAATGAAGTCATCAATGATAGTACCATCATGTCTACAAAGAGGTGAGTACACGGCCTTATTCATTGGCACAGATGCAAAACTATTCGTCATAAGATAATCAACAAATGAAATTGCATCTTTACCTGTAACGAAAAACTCTCCCATATGTGAAACATCGAAGACACCACAGTTATTTCTGACTGCATACACTTCATTTTTAACAGATGTATATTGAACGGGCATTGAATAACCTGCAAATGGGACCATTTTGGCATTGAGTTTTACATGTTCTTCAAATAATGAAGTTTTTTTAAGATTCATTTTTTCTCACTTTGATTTTTTGCCGCTAGTATTAGATTTTGAGCAAGTCCAAGAATTGTCATTGGACCTACTCCGCCTGGAACTGGAGTTATGGCCTTTACAAGAGGTTGCACTCTATCAAAATCAATATCCCCACATAGAACACCTTTTTCATCATGATTAATTCCTACATCAATAACAACTTGTTCTTTATTATTGCTAAAGTATTCACTTGTTAAAAATCGAGGGTTCCCAATTGCAGAGATAATAATGTCGGCCTTAAGAGTATGTTCTTTTAGGTTTTTAGTTTTAGAGTGGCAAAGAGTTACTGTCGCATCATAGTTACACATTAAAAGAGATAATGGTTTTCCAACAATTGCACTTCTACCAATAATGACAACATTTTTTCCTGTTAATTCAATCTTATAATATTTAAGAATTTCAATAATGCCCTTGGGAGTACAGGGAATAAGCGAATGATCACCTCGATGTCCGTTTAAAAGATTTCCAAATGAAAAAGATGATAGGCCATCAACATCTTTATCATTCACAATCAAATTTCCAACATCAATTTTCTGAAGATGTGTTGGAAGTGGAAGTTGTACAAACAGTCCATGGACCAAATGATCTAAATTGAGTTGATTGATGAGATTTTTTAGTTCGTCCTCTGAAGTCGACTCTTTAAGATGCAAAATCTCACATTTTGCTCCAATACTCTCAATGAATTTTTTCTTATTTCGGGTATAGATTAAACTCGGAGCGTAATGACCAACAAGAATGACTTTTAGATTTGGAATGATTCCACCCTTTAGAAGTTTTTCCACTTCCTGGGCAAGCTCGACTGTTCTCTTTTCTTTAATAGGTTTTGAGAGAAGTAAATTTTCCATGAATAATCCTGTGCAGATGAATTTAGCAGAAAGATTTTCGCCCTACAAGTTCTACATTACAATTTTATACTTCAAATTTGACACAATACTAAGCACGATGTAGTGATAACAAAGTTCTATAAAGGATGAATGATGTCTTTTTATATTGGTCTTGGCATGCAACTTGTTGGTTTTTCTTCAGTGGGGATCTGTCTTTTTTCAGGTCTATCTGAAGGAGATTATGGTAAAATGGAACTTGTTCAGTTTCTTGGAGGAAGCGCGTTGTTCTACTTAGGGCAAATCCTAAAACAAAGGTATAGTGCTTAATTATAATTTACCCTGGAAGGTAAAAAATGAAAATTCTTGGGATTGATCCTGGATCGTTGAAAATGGGTTATGCCATCATTAAATCTGAATGTCGCATCGTGAGATATATTAATTCTGGAGTACAAAAGTTTCCAAAAAAGCAAAATATAGCCGAAAGATTACCCATTATTTTTGATTTTTGTATGAAATTAGAAAAGATCTATAAACCAGATGCTGTGTCCATTGAATCGTTAGTCTTTATTAAAAATCCAAACTCCCTTGCCAAATTAGCGCAGGCCAGAGGGGCCATCCTGGCCGCTTTTCCTGGAGTTCAAGTTTTTGAATATTCTCCAAACTTGGTAAAGTCATCAGTTAGTGGACATGGACACGCTACCAAAGAGTCTGTTGAAAAATCACTAAGGTTGATTTTTCCAAAAGACTTGCAAAACTATAAATTTCAAACAGATGATGAATCCGACGCTTTAAGTATTGCTCTTTGCCATGCACTTCATTTAAAGTCTCAGTCAAATAAACGGCCCTTAAATACAGGGAGCAGATCTTTAGCTTCCTCCTTGGCCCATAAAATTTAGGTATATTATGATAGGTTTTATTCAAGGAACTGTCCTTTTTTGTGATGGTGTTGAACTTATTGCAAAGACACAAAGTGGTGTAGGATACCAAATATTTTGTAATAAGATATTTTCAGAAGGTGCATCTATTGAACTTTTTATCTCACATATTGTTAAAGAAACTTCAGAAGACCTTTATGGCTTTTCTACTTTATTAGAAAAAAAAATTTTTGAACTCCTTCTTTCTGTCAAAGGTGTAGGACCAAAATCCGCTCATTCTTTACTTTCAAGTTTAAATGTTGAAGAACTCATTTTTGCTGTCAAATCTGAAGATAAAAAAAAGCTTTCTTCTGCTCAGGGAATAGGAACAAAAGCTGCAGCACAGATCATTTTAGATCTCCAGAATAAAATAGATAGAATTCAGATGTACACAGTTGGATATTCATACGTTCCTAAAAATATACTCATTGAACAAAAAAACACAGATCATAGTGGTCTTATAGAAAATGATTACACTGTGAATAACTCTGAAATATATAATGAGGCCATTTTGGCCTGTACAGAACTAGGTTTTTCAGAGAAAAAAATTATACCTATGGCCAGAAAAATTCTAGAGTCAAATAATATTTCAAAAGCGGAACAACTCGTTCACTTAGTCTTAAAGGAACTTTAAATGTTTGATGAAAACATATTTGATGAAAAAACTAATGATCAAGAAATCCAATACGAGGTTCAACTACGTCCTCAAAATTTCAGTGAATATGTTGGACAGAAGAAAATTTTAGACAATGTTTCAGTTATGGTGGAATCAGCTAAAAAGCGTGGCCAGGCCATGGATCATATACTTTTGTCCGGCCCTCCAGGTTTAGGAAAGACCTCTCTGGCCATGATCGTTTCACAACATTTAGGAACTGAATTACATGTAATTTCAGGCCCGGCGATTGAAAAAAAAGGTGATTTAGCAGCAGTTCTAACAAACTTAGCTCCAAAAGATGTTCTTTTCATTGATGAAATTCATCGTATGCATATTTCAGTAGAAGAAATTCTTTATTCAGCTATGGAAGACTTTAGACTTGATATTCTTATTGGACAGGGACCAAGTGCTAGAACGATGCAAATAGATATTGCACCCTTTAGTCTAATCGGTGCTACAACGAGATCAGGACTACTATCAAATCCCCTTAGAGATAGATTTATGGCCCATTTACATTTTGATTTTTATTCACCTTGTGAATTATCAAAAATTATTAAAAATAATGCTTCTAAAATGGGGCTAAGGCTTTTTGAAGATGCTCTGAATATAATGGCCAAATGTTCTAGAGGAACACCTCGTATAGCAAACAGAATACTTAGAAGAGTCAGAGATTTTGCTGTTGTAAATGACACTTTGGCAGTTTCTGAAAATTTTGTAATGAATGCATTGAAGCTTTTAGAAATTGATTCTTGCGGTTTAGATCGAATGGATAGAAAAATATTAAATGTTATTAACGATTACTATTCAGGTGGACCAGTTGGGATAGAGGCCCTTTGCGCGACTCTATCTGAAGATAGGACAACAATAGAGGATGTCTATGAACCCTTTCTCCTAAAAGAGGGATTTCTTATTCGTACTCCTAGGGGGAGGATGATTTCACAGAAGGGAATTGATCACCTTTTTCTTGGGTAAATATATTCCCATTTTCAATTAATATATTCTCGAGCTAATATGTTGATATGGACGGAATTAGAAAATCTGTAAGATATGAGTCAGACAAAAATAGGCCTGTGAAAGTTTCTTTTACTGACGATCGACCAGTGGAAGAAGAGGATCTAATAGGTCTTGTTGTTAATTTGTCATTTAACGGTTCTTGTCTAGTATTTACTGGTACAACCTATTTGGCCCAAGACCAAACTGTTGCTATTAAAATAGAAAATTTTCCATCAGTGCTGGCCAGAGTTGCCTGGGTAAAAGAGTTGGCCGAGAAAGTATATATGTGCGGTTTTGAACATATTAAAGACATTTTATAAAAGTCTTAAGTTTTGAAATAGAAGTTACATCTCCCTGTTCATTAAATGTTTTAATTTCCCATAAGTGAGTACTTCTACCGAGATGCACGGGTCTTGCTGTCCCTGTTACTTGTCCCTTTGTAACTACTTTTAGATGATCTGTGTAAATATTAAGTCCAACAGCAATTTGCTCTTTATTGTTCAAGCAAAAATTTGAAGCACAACTACCTAGAGTTTCTCCCATAAAACAATTGAGACCTCCATGAAAAAGTCCTAAAGGCTGAATTGTTTTGGGTGAAACCTCCATATATCCACTTAGAGTTGAATCCGTAATTTGAGTAAAGATAAAACCTAAGTATTCTAAAGAGTTACCTCTTTCAGTTTTCCTTATGTCTTCGAGACTTAAATTCTTATTAAACCAAATTGCCATTTAAAAAATCCCATAAAAAGTTGTCTATACTTATTAAATCTCGCCAGTATCACTATTTTATTCATTTATGACAAAGATTATTTGCACTTACGCGTAATGTGCGTAATGTTAATCTCTTTATTTATTGCCTCTAACTATGCGTATATATAGACATTATTCTCAATATGTGTTATGGCCCTATCTTCAGTTCGTACTTAGTAGGTAAAATTTAATAGATGGCCCTAGGGAACAAAAGTTTATTACCCTATAAGTCGAATAGGGAAATGTTGGGAGAGAGATTTATTTTTTTACCTTTGGCCGTTGGCATAAAAAAGGTATGGTTTTTTTCTAACTCATAAACTAGAATGGACAAGTATCCATTTTTTAAGGTATGGCATGTTGCTTCAAAGAACTATTACTAAGCAAGTTCAGGTAACTGGACTTGGACTTCACACAGGCAGAAAGATAACCCTCAAGCTCTCTCCAATGGGAACTGATTCTGGAGTATGCTTTAGGAGATCAGATATTAAAAATTCACCTATTCTAAAGGCCGATGCTAGGTCTGTAGGGGCCACAGAGAATAATACTACTCTTGGAGAGGGTGTAGGTGCGATACACACTGTAGAACATTTATTATCGGTTCTCTATGGACTTGGAATAGATAATATACTTTGTGAAGTTGACGGGCCAGAAATCCCAATAATGGATGGTTCTGGAGCATCGTTTGTTTTTCTACTTAAAGAAGTTGGAGTTGAGCCACTTAATAAAGTTAAAACTTTTTTAGTCGTTACTGAAGAAGTTGAAGTTCACAAAGATGGAAAATGGGCAAAAATTTCACCGGCCAGTTCTCTTGTAGTTGATTCAACCATTATATTTCCTCACTCCATGATAAAAAAGCAACAAAGAACTTTCAAATTTTCTTGCGAAAGCTTTATCGATGAAGTTAGCAGAGCTAGAACTTTTGGAATGCTTAAAGATGTTGATATGTTGAAGCGAAAGGGACTCATTAAAGGCGGATCATTGGATAATGCTATAGTCTTAGACGATTACAAAGTTTTGAATCCTGAAGGACTTAGATTTGTGGATGAATTTATTCGACACAAAATTCTAGATCTAATAGGAGATTTCAGCCTTTTAGGCCATGAGATTGCTGGTAAAATTACGACCTATAAATCAGGACATAATATCCATAATCTATTGTGTAGAAAATTACTTGATACTCCAACTGCTTATAAAATTGTCTCGGCCTCCGATCTAGAAATGAGAGAAGAAGCTGTTAGTGCATTTGTTCTTCCATCAGAGCTTGCTCCAAGCTTTTCAAATTAAACATGGCGCATTGCGCAAGTTTCTAATATGCTAGTCATATTGTACAAGTTGATGTAGCAACTGAAGGTCTTTCTATTTAAGGTGTGATTATGAAATTATCGACTGGTTTTTGGCAAACTTATAAGGAATCTCCAGCTGACGCTGAAATAGTATCTCACAAATTGATGATGAGGGCCGGACTATTACATAAAACTGCTGCCGGTATTTATACCTATCTGCCTATGATGGTAAGGATTTTAAGAAAAATTGAAAATATAATTCGAAATGAGCATGATAAAAATAATTGTTTTGAAATTACAATGAGTGTTGTAACTCCTGCTGAATTATGGAAAGAATCCGGTCGTTGGGAATCCTTTGGTCCTCAGATTTTAAAAGCAAAAGATAGGGCCGAAAGAGACCTTTGCCTTTCTCCTACTAATGAAGAGTCAGTGGTTGATGTTTTTAGAAAAAACATCAAATCATACAAACAACTCCCACTGAATTTATATCAAATAAATACCAAGTTTCGTGATGAAATTCGTCCACGTTTTGGTGTCATGAGAGGTCGTGAATTTACGATGAAGGATGCCTACTCTTTTCACATAGATAAGAAATGCTTAGATACAGAGTATGATAAAATGTACTCAATATATGAGAATATTTGTAGACGAATGGGACTAGAATTCATAGCTGTTGAAGCTGATGCAGGTGCAATGGCCCAAGGGGAGGCCAAAACTCACGAATTTCAAGTGCTGGCCAATTCTGGAGAAGATAAAGTCATTAAATGCAATAACTGCACTTACTCGGCCAATGTGGAAAGAGCAAAAACAACAGCGTCATTAACAAAGAGAACTGTAACCAAAAATGAATTAATTATTGTTGATACACCTGAGAAGCAAACAATATCTGAAGTTTGTGAATTTCTAAAAATTCAAGAGGAAGGTTCTCTTAAGTCTCTTATTTATAAAGGTATTTCAGGTGAAACAGAGGACTTCTATCTTTGTCTTCTTTTAGGCAATGATTCTATGAATGAGGTTAAGTTTAAAAATATATCTGGTCACGAAATTGTAACTCCTGCAACAGATAATGAACTTTTAAAATTAGGACTATTAAAAGGGTTTATTGGCCCGGTTGGTTCTTTAGACAAAAATCTAAAAGTGATTGTAGATTCATCTGTAGATTTAAGTCTTGATTATGTTGTTGGAGCTAATCAAAAAGATAAACATTTCAAAAATTTTATTTTTTCCAGAGATTGCAAATTAGAGTTTACTCACAATGATCTTCGGGAGTCAAAAGAAGGTGATGATTGCTTAGTTTGTAAAAAAAGTAAAAGTATCAAGGAAATTAGAGGAATAGAAGTTGGTCATATTTTTCAGCTTGGAGATAAATATACGAAGTCTATGAACGTGACTGTATTAGACCAAAATGGTAAGGCCGTGAATCCAATCATGGGGTGTTATGGAATCGGAGTTTCAAGAATGGCCGCAGCTGCGATTGAACAGCATCACGATGACAAGGGAATAATTTGGCCAATAAGCATAGCTCCATATGAAATCTATTTTGCTTCCATATGTAAATCTGAAGAATATGTAGATTTATCTAATGAAATATTTGTAGAGCTGAGAGAAAAAGGTTTTGAAGTATTATACGATGATAGAAATGCTGGCGCAGGTTTTAAATTTAAGGATGCCGAACTTATTGGTTGTCCTTTTATTCTAGTTTTTGGAGAGAGAGATTTTAAAGAAAGTGGAGTTTTAGAAATCAGAACAAGAAAAACAGGGGACTCTATCAAAGTAAGTAAAAACGAAATTTTCTCAAAATTGGAAAAAATGATTATGGAAGAAAGGAAAAAATTTGAGCTCTGACATTGTATATGGTTTGCATTCAATTGTTGAGGCCTTACAGAATAAAAATCGAGAGGGCCATGTTCTTTACGTTACAAAAGAGTCTTTAGAAGAAATTAAAAAAAATCTTAAAAAAAATTTTTTAGATGAAGCACAAGTCATTATTCGAGACAGTGCTAAAGTTCAAGAAATGGCAGAAAAAATCTGTAAGGAATTAAATTTTAAATACCAAAGGGCCCCAGGGAATATGTTTCTAAAAACATCGCTTCTTGAAATTTCTGGGCCAGAAAAAATATTCAAGGCCATTGAAGAAAAAAAGACGATTAAAATCATTTGTCTTGATCAAGTGACAGATGCACACAATGCAGCGGCCATCATTAGAAGTGCTGCTTTCTACGGTGTAAATTATATTGTCTTTGCTCAAAAAGGAAACTTTGGACAAGGTCCTACTTTGAATCGCATTTCTTCTGGAGCAATGGAGCATATTCAATTAGTTCGTTGTTCCTCTTTAACTAAGTTTGTTCAAAAAGTTTCAAGTCTTGGAGTCTATTGTGTTGGACTTTCAGAGCATGCAGATGCCCAATTAAATGCTCCCAAAGATGAGAGTGTATGTCTTGTTCTTGGAGCAGAAGATGTAGGAATTTCACATGCTGTGAAGAGAATTATTCCTCATTGGATGTCACTTAAGCCATGCGGCAAAATAAAATCTCTCAATGTTTCAGTTGCTTCCGCAGTGGCCATGGATAGAATATTTACTTCTTAATTTTCTCCACAAAAAAGACTTGCCAGTCTTTGTTGAAATCCTTATAAAGAGTATCCAACACGTTAGAACAATGCTGGCTTAGCTCAGTTGGTAGAGCATCGGTTTTGTAAACCGACGGTCGTAGGTTCGAATCCTATAGCCAGCTCCAGTTTCTGATGATGTAATCGTTACGAAAGTGATGAGAAGATGGCGAGATTGCCGAGCGGCCAAAGGCAACAGACTGTAAATCTGTCGGTGTATACCTTCGATGGTTCGAATCCATCTCTCGCCACCATTCAAGACTTTTGCGGGTGTAACTCAGTTGGTAGAGTGCCAGCCTTCCAAGCTGGATGTCGCGCGTTCGAACCGCGTCGCCCGCTCCATTTTTTTTATTCATTCAACTTCCCTAAGAACCTGTTTTTCAATCTATACTCTTTGTCGTAAAATCCCTCTTGGTGTGTTTTCTAAGGATATAAAGTTGAAAAAAGTGTCAGGTTTTACTTTTATAAAAAATGGTCTATCTCTTGGATACCCAATACTTGAGAGCATTCAAAGTATTACCCCCTTATGTGATGAAATTATTATCAATATTGGCTTTGATGATCCCGACTTATGTAAGGATGATGGAACACAAGAGTATCTGAAAGATAACCTTAAAGGTGAAAAATATAAATTCTTAAAGTCATGGTGGGACCCTTCTAAAAGTTCCAGAGGTTTAATTTTATCAGAACAAACAAATATTGCTCTTGAAAAGTGTAGTGGAGAAGTCTGTCAATATATCCAGGGTGATGAAGTTATACATGAAGAAGATCTTCCAAAAATTGAAAATGGTATAAGGGATCTTTTTGATAGAAAAGAATTACAAGCACTCGTTTTTAATTACCTTCACTTTTTCGGAAATGTTGATATCTATAAATATACTCGTTCAATCTATAGACGAGAAGTTAGAACGATCAAAAATGGAATCGGTCTAAAGAGCTTTCTCGATGCCCAAGGCTTTCGTTTTGAAGATGAAACAAAGCCATTGGCCAAACTAATTGATGCCCGAATTTTTCATTATGGCTGGGCCAGAAAAGAAAGTGTCATGGCAAAAAAAATTGAAAAAATGGATAAACTATATCATGGCGAGAATTTCGAACAAAAAAGTACCTTCGAATATAAAAAAGTATTTGGACTTAAAAAGTTTTGTGAAACACATCCTCTAATAATGTCTAATTGGATTGAAGATCATCGGAACGAGTTGAATTTAGATACATTGCAATCTGATTTTAAATTAAAACACATTAATCTCTTTTTTTCAGATCTTTTCGAAAACTTAACTGGTTACAGATTTGGAGAATTTAAAAATTATAGGTTGATAAAATGACCAAAAAAAATGTGGCCTTCTTTAACCAATATTCCTTATGGGGAGGTGGTGAGAAGTGGCATTTTGAAATGGCATTGTATTTGAAAAATAAAGGACATCAAGTATTTATATTCACTCCAATTACTGGTGAATTGGGCAAAAGATCATCACAAAAAGGACTTACAGTTATTGATGTTAACATAGCAAAACTTACATATTTAAATATTTTCTTTCTTTTTAAACTATATATGCAAATCAAAAAACTCAATTTGAATTCGATTGTTTTTAACTCTTTTTTAGATGTGAGAGTTGCAGCTTTTGTAAGTAAATTGGCCTGTGTAAAAAATGTAATCTTAAGATGTGGAATGCCGATTGCTCCCAAACAAAACTGGGCCTATAAACTAGCATTCAAAAAAGGACTCACAAGACTTGTCCCCATTACCTACGCCATCCGGGAGGAATTTCAAAAAAATGCTCCCCAACTGATTAAAGAAATTCCTTCTGACAAAATCATTTATAATGCAATAGATTTAAATAAGTTTTCACCAATTGAAAATCACAATGAAATATTTACGATTGGAAACGCTGTGAGATTAACAGATCAAAAGGGCCTAGATTTGCTTTTAAAATCATTGAAGATTTTAAAAGATAAAGGAATAAAATTTAAGGCCAAAATAGCGGGAACAGGAGAGTTAGAAAAAGATCTTAAGCAATTATCAAATGATTTAGGCCTTACTGAACAAGTTTCTTTTTTAGGCTTTATAGAGGATATACCAAGCTTTATGAGAAGTATTGATCTTTTGGCCTTTAGCTCAAGATACGAGGGAGCAGCTCGTACAATTTTGGAAGCAATGGCATGTAATGTGCCAGTAGTAGCTTTTAATACATCTTCAATGTCCGAAATGATTGAATCAAACAAGACCGGACTACTCGTGAAAGCTTTTGATCAAATTGAATATGCACATCGTCTACAGCAAATGATTAATGATAAGTTTCTCAGAGATCAAATTGTAAAAAATGCAAGACAATATGTATTGCAAAATTTTGATCAGTCTATAGTTTATAAAAAGTGGGTAGGGATTATTTTTGAAAATGATTAACCTAAGTATTTTTGTTCAAATTTATTTGTAGAACCTTGTTTAAAATGTTCTTGGTTGAAAAGGTATAATTTAACAAGTGATCGTGAAAAGGCCGACATTAGTGCCATATTGATTCCCATTTTTCCCATTCTCCACGATTTGAACCACATTTGAAAAAAAGTACCTACAAAGTTAATGAGCACAAGTGCTGCATTTGATTGTTTGTTCCTTTTAAGTTTTTCCTGTGCTACGAAAATTGTAAATCTTGGTAATTTTTGTAGCCATTCATCCATTCCATATTCTTGATCATGAAGAATTCTAAGTGAAAAAGGAAAATCGGTCATATGAGGATCACCTTCTTCAAGAATTTTACCATCCACAATATGTCTATGATGAGCTCCTCCTGTATAAGTGATCATGTCCCTTCGAAAGAGTCTTTCTTGATAATTTGATCTTCCATGGCCAGAAGTTATTTCAATGCCTTCAAAAAATTCTGAACGTACACATCGATACATAATAATGTTGGGATCATTTTTCTTAACAGCAGTAAATATTTCTTGGGCGAGTTCTGGCGTACAACATTCATCAGCATCAATCATGAAACACCACTCTTTTGAAGCATGCTTAATGGATACATTTCTCTGTTCAGTAAATCCTGGCCATGGATTTGTGATAAATTTAACATTTTGGTAGTTTTCACAAATTTCTTTAGAATTATCGGTTGAACCACCATCAACGATAATAATTTCTTCAAAGCGTTTTAAAGAATTCAAACACCTTTTAATTCTATGGGCCTCGTTTTGAGCAATGATTAAAACTGAAACAGGGATAATTTCCATATTTACCTGATGAGAATGGAGCTCACGACGGGATTTGAACCCGTGACCTCTTCCTTACCAAGGAAGTGCTCTACCCCTGAGCCACGTGAGCATAAAGTTAAGTTTTATTAATAATGGTATGTGATTGAAAAGACAAATATTTTCATTCGAGTTAAATATTGTTCAAAAGTGGCCATATTGAGTTATAAATTTTTATAAAAGGTATTTTCTTTAAATGAAAATAGGAGAGGATGATGCGCTGTTTCAGGTGGAGCGATGTGCTATTTTGCTCAATTTTTTACCTTTTTCTCTTGTCAGCAAACTTTTTATCTAAGATACTGTTGACGCTTTTTAAATAACATTTTATATGGACTCATATAGTTAGCCGTTCATTGAAGGAGACAGAGAGATGTCAAAAGAAAAATTTGATCGTAGTAAACCACACGTAAACATCGGTACAATTGGTCACGTTGACCATGGTAAAACAACTTTAACTGCAGCAATATCAAAAACACTTGCAGAGGCCTCAGGTAAGGTAGCTAAAAGATTTGATGAAATTGACTCTGCTCCTGAAGAAAAAGCTAGAGGTATTACGATTAATACTTCTCATATCGAGTATGAAACAGCAAATAGACATTATGCTCACGTAGATTGTCCAGGTCACGCTGACTATGTAAAAAATATGATTACTGGTGCTGCTCAAATGGATGGCGCTATTTTAGTTTGTTCTGCTGCTGACGGCCCAATGCCTCAAACAAGAGAGCACATTCTTCTTGCAAGACAAGTTGGTGTTCCAGCTATCGTTGTCTTTCTAAATAAAGTTGACCAAGTAGATGATGAAGAACTACTAGAACTTGTTGAAATGGAAATTAGAGAACTTCTTTCTTCTTATGATTTCCCAGGGGATGATATTCCTATCGTTGCAGGTTCAGCTCTAGCAGCACTAGAAGGAAGAGATGATGAGATTGGTAAAAACAAAGTTCTTGAACTTATGGCCGCAGTTGATGAATACATTCCAACTCCAAAAAGAGATGTTGAAAAAGACTTCCTTATGCCAGTTGAAGATGTATTTTCAATTTCTGGACGTGGTACAGTTGTAACAGGAAGAATTGAAAGAGGGATTGTTAAAGTTGGTGAAGAAGTTGAAATTATCGGTATCAGAGATCTTCAAAAGACAACTGTTACAGGTGTTGAAATGTTCAGAAAACTTCTTGATCAAGGTGAGGCCGGAGATAACGTTGGTCTTCTTCTTAGAGGTCTTAAGAGAGAAGATGTTGAAAGAGGTCAGTGTCTTATTAAACCAGGTACTGTAACTCCTCACGCTGAATTTTCTTGTGAAGTTTATATTCTTACAAAAGATGAAGGTGGACGTCATACTCCAATCTTCAAAGGATATAAGCCACAATTCTATTTCAGAACAACAGATGTTACTGGTGAAGTAACTCTCCCAGATGGAACAGAGATGATTATGCCAGGTGATAACACAAGCTTCAAAGTGAAGCTTATCACTAAGATAGCAATGGAAAAAGGTCTTCGTTTCGCTATCCGTGAAGGTGGTAGAACAATCGGTGCTGGAACAGTATCTGATATTCTTGACTAATTTATTGTTTTTTCTAGACATTAAAATATTTGGGGTAGCAAAAGCTACCCCTTTTTTTTAGTTTCATTCTGAAATAACATACCTATATGTGGTTCTATGTCCTCATTTTATTTATATCTTTTGCGGCCCATGCAAACACATTAGTTAAGAAGAATTTTTTAGATCAATTTTCTTCATCCTTGGGTTTGGTAAATATTAGTTTTGCTGAAAATCAGTCAACACTCACAAATGAAGATGCGACAACAACAACCGCAGCACAAGGTAATAATAGCAATATTGCTTTGAATGTTAATTATAACATTCCACTTAATCTTAATGGATCAGTTTTTTCACAAGCTACCGTTCCCGTTGTTACAAATGATGGTTCAGGACTTTTTACAGTTGGTGCTGGCTATAATTATTTTATTTCTTCCGTTTCAGGTAGAAGCAAAGTTATTGATCCAAATGTAAAACTTTCATTAACTCCAGATATTCGATACTATATTGGCGGCCAACTTAACCTAGGCTACTTAATTTATGTTTCTGAAACGGCCAGAAAGAGTGATGTGTTGATTGAATTAGGAATACAAGCTGGTATCATTTATAATTTTAAAAAGTCTCTGGCCATTAAGGCAGAAGCTATGATGGGACGAGGAATTGGAGTTTCAACGGCCACAACAAATACAAAATTCTTTGCAGGCATTTCTATTGACCTCGATAGGTATATGCTAATTTTTTAATCAAATTGACTTCTCACTGAATCAAGTATAACTTAAGCGTCTTAGAACTAGGGCGTATGGCTCCAATGGTAGAGCGGCTGATTCCAAATCAGTAGGTTGGGGGTTCGAGTCCCTCTGCGCCCGCCACTTTTCTACGAACCAAAACTTTTTCACATTTACGTAGTTTTATCAGATAACGAATGCTGAATAAATCAATTTCAACTGATTTAAATTCAAGTTTTTCTCCATTCTTATTATATGGAACAAGAACCATTTCCTTAATGCCGTAGTTCATAATGAAAAGATCAATTATATGAGCTTTTCTTGTAAAAATCTTTCTAAAAGTGAGTATATCATTCTGTGGAAAAGGTAATTCAAAAAGATTTCCATAGGAATCACTTGTAAGCAATCTTCTATTTTCCGTATCAATTAGATAGCTACTAATGTAGCTCTCGAATTGATACCAAGAATTATTTTCTTCAGTATAAAGTCGAAGACCATACTTATTGTTTATAGACATCAAATAGTTTGAAAAACGAAATATCTGTGTCGTTCCATTTGAATTTTTAGTTTTTCTCCACTTATTATTATTTTGATCATAATAATATACCTTACTTTTGTGAATTCTAAATGTCTTTATACCACTTAACTCTACAGAAGATGGGACTGATATACTATTCTGTTTCTGCGAAAAATCAGAGTTAGCAAATAGCTCAGAGGATGAGAAAACGAAAAAAACATATAGTATGAATACTTTCATAAATGGACCTTAATTTTGATGTATTGGTTTTTATATCATACCAAATGGTAATTTTAAGAAATAAGAATGTGATGGAGAAACTTTTATATATTTGATTCTAGTAGAATTATTGAATAAAAACTAAAAAATATTTTGTACCTGGGTAATATCAGTTTAATTTTATTTTATTATTTAAAAAATTTTATTTGTTATATATCAATATTTAACTTTGTGAAAACAACGAGCTCCTCCTCCCGTATATGGTTCATCGTGACCATTTTGAAAGACTTTCTCAAAATTAGGTAAACCCCAATATAACGACCATCTTGATGATGGGATATCTAAACGGCGAATTGAACTAAAGGATCCTCCTACCATTAGATAGCGATGATCTTCAAAATCATCTGATAACCCATCAAATACTTTTTTGGTAATATGAATATAATCCTGATAATCAATGATATCCATTTTTGATTTAAAATCATTAAGTAAATACGTTCCTGCAGGACATACGCTCGCCACATCTTTAAAGGAAAGACCTGTTAGAGGTGAGATACATGGTGTGCTGATATTTGTGTATTCATACCTACTTCCCCAGCTAGGTATAAAGTCCCAGTCTAAATCTAAAGAATCTGGATCTATTTGTTCAATTGAATAATTTGGTCGTTTGTAAGTATTGCTTAGATCGAAATTTTCAAAATTCCAACTTGGAAAATCTGGATCATCGTAATTCATATAGTTTGTTGTCCATTCCCAAGCATTGCCAAGCAAGTCTTGAATTCCGTATTTTGAAGTACATTCTCGTCCACTCCTATCTGTAACTATAAGTGATGGGCCATTAGTATTACAATCACCGGGTCTTTCAATATCAACAGATGCCAGCATAAAAATATTTCGATTAAGAAGGGTGTGATGAATATCATTTTGAACTATTGAAGGATAACTAATTTGTCTCGAATCACAATAGTTTATAGCGGTATCAACATCATCAAATAAATAGGGTATACCAGGAGCGTTTGAGAATTCTCCAGAAGAATACTTATTTTCAAACTTGTCTATAATGATATCAGACTCAATATCAAAGCGACTATTTGCTGAACCAATGCCATCTAGTGGACAGGAATTTCCTAAAAATCTAAATAACTCAACCGGTGTTTTTCCTAGTTCTTGCAAACATGTTCTAGTATTTACTGTTAATCTATGCATTAGTGCCATATTCTCAGTAGGCATTATAACCCTAATTTCTTGATCTCCCTCTTTGCTCTTTAAGGGAAATAGTCCATCGTTGTTGTTTATATTAAACACTCCTTCGACTCTGTACATATAAACTTCTCCGGCCTCCAATAAAGGGTAGTCCGGGTCTGATTCAGAAATTTCATTATCAGTATATTGAATGAATGGAATAATATTTTCAATTTCTGTAGGATCTACAAGGTCTGAATTTATTGGATGATCGGGATAAACTCCGTTGAATTTTCGTCTATAAACGTTGTAGCCTACAATATTTGTCTTGTCTGGGGCCTTAGTTGTTATTGGTTTCCACTTAATATTTACAAATTGATTAGAATTTATAGACTGTCCTTCTGCAAGTACTTCTCTCCATCCATTAAAAATGGCATCTGGAGCTTTTGAGTTTCCTATTAATACCGCTCGCTTTGTTTCGTATTCTGTATCTTCAGGATAACGTTTATAAGTAATATAAACGCACATCCCACTTAGTTTATTTATTAACCTAGGCGTGAATTTAACTTTAAATCCACATTTATCACCAAAGTTGAATTCAGAATTAGTTACACATGTGTTATCAAAGAATTCAAAATCATCAATTAATCCATCAATTCTTTCATAATCGGACCATTTCGATGACACAATTTGAGTATTCGTACAATCTCCAACTCCCCAAGACTCAACTGTTGGAATTGTGAGAAGAGTACCAGTTTTTGCACCATCTGCAGTAGCTTCAACTATAAATTCTTTTGTTACTTGTTCATTTAACTCAGGTTCACCAAAGTCAACAAACATCAATCCTCCCGTTCTATTTGGTAGGATATCAATTTTTGCCCATGGTATACCTGAACCCCAAATATATGAAAATCTATCATCACAATCTGAATTTCCGAGGCAATCTACCCAACTATATTTTTTATAACTTGATGTATTGAGATAATCTACTTCGACTCTCGCTATGTGAGGGCCATCTGTTGGTGGAGTAAAATTTACCTCTATTTCACAAAAGTCTCCATTAGGGCCAATGTCAATTTTTAAATACTGATCGTCTACAACTTCAAGAATGGTGCAACTTGCACTTGAGGTTCCTAACCTATTTCCAAATACGAATTCGTTATTTGGACTTCCATTTATTCTAAGATTAAGAACTTCTCCATATGAAGATGCCGTAACATGACCTTCATTTCGAATTTTCACTTTCTGAGTTTCTGCCTGAACACCTTTCGAAACAAGAGGAAATGCTGCTGCATAGTAGATTGGTGTCCCAGATGGTGTAATATGCACATCACCTTTTTCAATAGCAATACTTGGATTAAGGCCACCTGCATGGCCATTTAGATCAATAATCAGTTCTGTTAAAGGTTCGGCCTGTTCTTCTCCACTACCATGATATCTCATAACAAGCTGTGCATTTTTAGCAATAACAGTTTCGGGAACGACATAATGCATTTCTACTAGGATATCTGTTGTTATTAGGCCATTAATAGTCGGAGTTATGTTATCAATAACAAAAGAGTCTTTGTCTGGTCCAATAATTTCATAAGAAAAATCAGTTAGATTCCATAGGCCAACTCTATTAACAGTAAATGTCTCATTATAGTAATATGGCTCAAATCCTCTTGCTGAAGGTAAGCTAACTTCTTGAGCTTCAAATTCTACAGAACCATCGGGAAAAGACAAAATTGACGGATCTACTACTGCTCTATTAATAGAATATTCTAATATCTGATAATTATCATCATTCGCATCTAATCCATTGTTTGTTATAAAATCTATTCTCTGTTCATCATAGACACCAAACGGAGTGTCTTTAGTATTTTTCATAAAATCAACTTGAAATGTACAGTTTTCGTATCTCTGAAGTACTTTTCCTGTACAGTTATCTTTAGCAGAATCTATTGAGAAATAAGAATTTGGTGTTTTAATTGTATAGTTTGCTAAAACAGGAGATGCTCCAGAATTTTCGATCAATATTACAGATGAACGAATATGGTTCTTGTTTGGTAAAGAAGGAAGTACGTGTGACTCATTATCTAAAGGTTTGACATCAACTGAGATTACAGGAATTGGAACGTCTCGAGTTGGAATATCTATTGTATATGACTTTGTATCAGCTCCATTATTATATGTGACCTTGAGTTGATAATCCTGGTCCGTGTTATATGGGACTTCATTTTTAGGACTATATTTTAAATAAAGTATTCTATACATTGATGAAGCAAGTGCTTTTGGACAAGAATTGGATTCAAGGCAATCAAGCTTTAGGTACCCATTATTAGGGATGATTTCAAATGTCATATTTGATACTTCTATGCGTTCATTTGGAAATCTTCCATTGTAGATAAGTATCTCTTGCGTTTTAGTTGATGAGCCGATTGTAACAGTCATATCATCACGTGAAAAAGAAACGTTGTCAGTTACGTCTAATAGGGATTCATTGTTAAGCATTGGATTGGTGGTTTCTGTACCCTTATAAAAAATTAAATGACCTCTTTGTTGAGTCAACGTATTTAGTTTTAATGGTTCAGTTTCAACAGTTCTTTTTTGATCGTTGTAAGAAAAAATAATATCAACAAATTCTTCTTTTTTAGGGAACGTTGTTTCGATAGGATAATTTGGAGAAAAGCTAAATTTTTTTTGACAGCTTTCATTTACGAGCAATTCAGAATTACATGTATTGCTAATTTCGGAAACATAAGACTGTAATTCACTAAAAGTTTTTGCGGCCAACTCAGTTGCTTTGTTGTAACCTATATTTTCAAATGTTATAGTGAATTCTGGTCGACTTCCAACTACAGGATTATTGACTACTGCTTCAAGCTCTTTTTTATCAATACTAACTTTAATTTTAGCTGCCAATTCGCGGGCCTTTACTTTTAAATCTGTATCGATAGATTTTGTAAGTGTCGGATCGGTGTAAAAGACAGAAAATTTTCCATAAACTTCAAGTTCATTTCTAATAGGACTTGCAATAATATCAAGTAGACAAGTTTGTCCCCAGCCTAATACAGTTCCACAAGTACCGTTGGTTCCAGGATATTTCCCTCCATTAAAAGAAAATACTCCTTTGTCTGCAGAATTTTCTGTTGCAAAAGTAACCGAAAGATTTAAGGCATCCATGTCTCCAGAGTTTTTTAATTTAAATAAGTGATTACTTTTAGTTAAGGGCTCAACTTCTCCATAATCGTATGGGGCCGTAACCTCATCAATGACTTCTAGGTCTGCAGGGTATCCTGATCTTGCAGTTAGGTGAATTTCTCGAGTTAAAATTTCAGCAATACCATTATTGAAACTTAAAGTAATAATTTTATCATATTGACCAACTTCATTTCCTATAAAAATAAACTCTATCTCGCAACTTTCGTTTGAGGGGAGATCATTACCGCAATTCCCTTTTTCACCAGGATATTCTCCTGAGTCACCAGAGTATCTAAAAGGAGAGCTACCAAGATTAGTTTCAGAAACTTGAATATTTAAAGCAGGTAGTTTCCCTGGGTTTGTAAATCTTACCTTAAATTTATATGGTTTTGATAAACTATGAAAACCAATATCATACAGTCCATTATTTGGAGAGATAAGATCCGATTTCGTATTTGGTTCAAATACAACTTGTTTTGACATTGGGTCTGGCATATTACAGCCACTAAGAATCACAAGTGTAAGAAGAATATTTATGAATGTTTTCATTACTAAAACCTTCTTCTAGTTTGTAGGTATTCCATCAACTGCTTCAATAAAACCACCGGGTGCAATTTTAATTTTCACACCACATCTAATTCTTGTTTGATTATTTTTATTTTCAATATCTTCCCACTCAAATCGTGCTCGTTTAGAAATATTTGTTTCATTTACAGCAAAGGCATCCACGTCAATTGAAGGTCTAAAAATAAATGAATATTGCTCACTTATATTTCCCCACGCAGGAGTTGTTCCATCATGAAATAAATACTTAGCTGATACATCTCCAACGACAAGAGCTTCACGTGTCCCTGAATATATTGTTCGTGAGAAAAATTCTCCGAAACCTAATATATCTGGATAAGAATAATTCACGTTATCATCAGTTGGATGACAGTCTGGTTGACCCATACGACATAGGAGTGATTGTCCAATAACATGCGAAAATTGTGAATTTTTAAGCGGATACCATATACTTGAAGCACTCGCTTCAACATTTGTAATATTCGGATATAAAGGGATTCCATCGTTATAATCATATTGATTTCCCATATCGTTAGTACCTGGATCACCTGGTTCAGGATCATATTTTTCCGAGCTATGTGTAAATCTACCAAAGTGATTGTCATCCTCACTATCGTATTTTAACCAATAGAATTCCTTCTCAAATCCATTTTTATATATAACTCCATTATCTGCAATTTCCTTAAAAGAGGGACTTGATCCGAAACGTCCAAAGGGCCAATTTGTTCCATTATATTTTGCACTAAATATACCTGACAAAAGGGAGTCTGAAGGAGCCGTATAACACTTTTCATTTGCTTGTCCAGATCCATCTGTAATACCTTCACACACTGCCTGGTCACTTAAGAACTCTCTGTAACCAATATAATCCTGAATTCCAAAACGACTAACACACTTATAACCAGATGTTGGATCTGCATCATTAAACATTGGATAATGACCTGTCCCTCTTTGATTTCGGTTTCTTCTAGTATCAGCACCAAAAAAACCGTTTTCAATACTGCTTGTTGAATAAGTATGCCTCATTGTTGAATAATACGTTGAAATAAGCCCTGTTGTACAATTTCCAACGACGTCTGAGGCCAATCCTTTTTCCAACGTATTAATTTGTTCAGTCGTTAGAAATTTTGATGGCTCTAGAGATAAATTCTTTTCTCTTGCATTCAATAGTCTTTTTCTAATTGGTGAGGAAACTTCTGAAGAACCTGTTTGAATTTGTATTGAATGACTTAAACATAAAGACTGCGCCTGAGGTTGGTGTACGTTTACAAGTGGTGGTAACATTGAATCATTTGATGAAATAACATTTCCATAGCCATTGATATCACCAAAATTTGTATAATTTCTCCCAAGTATTTCATCGGAAACAGGAGTGACAATTAAGCTCGAAGTTGGAGGCTCGAGTGTTTTTCCTGTGCTTGCTTCAGTTAAATTGTTTGTAGTATCTACAGTATAACCTTTAACTCGTGCGCTGATACCATTAAATGTACTGTCTATATAATTGATTGGCTGCCAGTTTTTGAGATTTGATGAGGCATAAATTGTATCTTCAGTAATTTCAGCTATTCTTAAATGACAAGTATTATTCCAGGTAGAGTATGCTACTGATGCACCTTTGTGTGCGTACATTGTAGAAATAGAACCAGTATATGTAGAACTATATAAACCTGCAGAGATACAATCACCAGCTGTAGAGCCTGCGACACTGGTTGTACTAAATGGAACAGTTGTAGAACCTGCTTGAATACATTTATTAGTCTCATAATGTCTTGAAATATTACAACCTAAGTGAAATCTGTCTATAAGTATATGTCCATCGGTATCGTAATATCTATTGTTATCTTCTGCGTCAAGGATAGAACCAAGTCCACCATAAATACATCGATAGTTATTGTTTCTATCAATCTCCTTATCCATCCTATCGCAAAATATTTTGTTTGCAATCCATCGATGTATAAAGGCCATATTTGCAGGAGGAATAACTACTTCAGCGAATACATCCTTAAATTGTGATTCTGTAAATTCTAAAAGTTTCCCGCAGTTTCTATATCTAACTGTATACATCGCTAGTCTTCCACGATTTGCTCTTTCTCTAAAGCTAATGCCTGAAGTACTATCCTTTATTGGATGTATTCCATCGATATAATCTATAAATGTTTTATTATCAGTAGATTTACCTAGTTCAGTCCAACCAGAGCCTCCTCCTATTTGAACTAAGTTAAGTTGGGCCTTAATTTGATCATCTGAAGTTGGAAATCCTGAAAGCTTTCGATAGACATAAAATCCATCATTAGCAGCTTCTGTTATATCTGAGCACGTTAATTCATTTGCTTTTATTCCAGTTGTAGTGCTTGGCATTTTCCATTCCAAACGAATGATACCTTCATCAGACTCATTGCTCCCATCTGGTGTTCGTTTTACTAAAATGTAAGAATTATCTGAACTCATAGACTCGAATTCCACACCATTTGTAGGAAGTGATCTATTAGATAAAGAAGAGCTAGAGATAGTTGCATAATCATTAACGGCCAAATCTGCAGGGTTTTCTGCCCCGTCAAACATTCCGTTAATACGTGGGCCAGTCGCCATAATATCATTCCAGCCGTCCCAGATAAGTTTTCTTTTTGAAGTTTTACAATTGATAACAACTTTTCCATTGTCATAGTATTTTTCTGACGTCTTTGGATCTTCAATAAATGTTTTAACTAATATTCTATATCTAGTATCTGATTTTAATGATTGGATACTAGCAGTGTTGACAAGAGCATCTTTTGACATCCATTTGAAACCGTTAGCTGGTATACTCCCACTTGCAACACCTGCACTATGGTAACTGACTGCCATTGATTCCCATTCACTTGCAGAAGTTGTTTCTTCATCTGGATATTCTCTATAAAAAACAAAAAATTTCTCAAACATTCCTCCAGATGGAATTGTCCAGTCAACTTGGAGTTTCGTTCCACCTTCAGTTGAAGTACAAACAGGTGCGTTAGCAAAAACAGGTCTTATAAAAGCTATAGAGTCACATTTTTCAACAATTTCGTTTGTTGGCTGTTTAATTGGATTATCGAATGTCCCATATTCTACAGAGGCCCTGAAGCAATAAGGTGTATTTGGTGTTAGATTTGAAATTGTAACACTGTCCTTATCACATGTCGTTCCGCCAGTTTCATTTGCATCTCCTCCTAGACAAATAGAATTGTCTCCAGATTCAAGATCAGCACATTTTTTTAAGACTTCACCACCTCTTTCAATTCTAATACGAGAACAAACTCCCTGAGTTGTGGCAGGTTTTGACCATTTCAGTTTCGCTGAAGAAAGTCCTTGAACACCATCCAATGGAGTCATTCCTGTTATTCCACCGAAAGGAGCTAAAGGAGGTGATGTTTTTCCAAATCCCTTTAAATTTTCTCCCTTGTATTGAGCACAACTTCCTCCACTTAAGTTGCAAGCAACCACAAATATGGCATAAGTTGTATGTTCTTTGTCTAGACTTATAATTGCAGATGTTTTGGTGATATCGCTGATTTCAGCTTTGTGGTAACAAGGAGGAGAAGAAGGATTGCAAGCAGGTGAATATTCTACTCTATTCGGATCAATAGATTTAATTCCATAGTTTGGATCATCCTCCGCGATCGCAATAATCCTATAATTATTAAAGTCTCCAGAGGCCATATTCCATTTAACATTTAAAGAGCTTAAACCAGAAGTGTCAGGAGGAGTTGCAACTGACAAAACACCATCAAATTCAATTGGCTTAGAGATACTTGTGGCCTTTGCTATGACAAAATCATTAAGTTCTTCTCTACCACCTTCATCTAAGGCCCTGACTAAGAAGTGATAGGATTCACCTGGTAGAAGACCCGATTTAACATAAGTAGTAATAGGATTTTGTCTGTCTTCTAGAACTGTTTCTATGAGTTCCATATCTTCTGGTCTTCCAGATGAAGTGCCCATATAGATATTGTAGGCATGTATTTTATATCCACTTACAACAGATATACCTCCATATTGAAGATTTGTTGGGAGGGCAGTGTTCCATATTATTTTTAATTTATTATGCCCTTCAATTCCAGGATAGTTTTCGACTTCTAGAATACCGTTAAATGCAGGGTGGTAATCACTCATCGTACGACATCTAACTGTTACAAAGTTTCCATCTCTTGCATTATTAACAGGTTCATAAACTCTTACTGAAAATGTGTAATCAGAGTTACGATTTAGATTTTCAACGACTATATGAAAATTCCCATCAAAATCTTTATAAAGATCTTTTTTGAGCATTGAAGCTTTTGGTTCATCATAATCACCATTCACAAAGATTTGATAGATAAAATCATCGATGTTAGCAGATCCTTTAAGAAGCGATGCTTCGGAAAAGACAACATCGATTTTATTGTGTGAAATTGCTTTACAATGTTTTGCTCCATCGAAAGAAAGTTCCAGTGGTCTTTTAATAGTTGATTTATCAATTTTAGTTGTATCCTCAATTGTACCTACACAAGAATTAAGGAAGAAAACTAAGAAAAACAAAATCAGTCTAGTAATCAGATTGGGTTTTGTTTTTAATATCAGTTTCATAATTACCTCAAACGTTCAATATAACTGACTTTTCGGGAAATACCCGAGTAATCCTTAGTATTATTTTACTTGAAGACGATCAAATAACAGATTTGTAATATCGATTTAAAAACTTAATCTTAAGATCTTTAGAATGAAAACATATGGTTAAAAGTTTAATCTAAGGATTTTTTTTGAAATTTTTATGAACTGAGAATAATCTTCAAAAAAGGAACTGCCTACAAAATGTGCGTTTTCTTAGATTTGAAGTGTTTAAACGTGAATATATTAGATTTTAAAATTCACTACGAAAAAGTGAAAGAAAATCCACCTATGGCAAGTTTTTCCTTTGCTTAGAGAAGAAATGTAAAAACTTTGGCCGTCAATAAATTTGTCGAAAAGATGTAAGAGGAGTAAAAAATGAAACTGTTTTTTGTGTTTATATCTATATTTGTATCGTCAGAAGTATTTGCTTCTAAGTTCAAAGTTACTTCTAACCCAGCAGAAGCAGAAGTATTTGTTAGATCTCCAGACAACCAAAACTACAGGAAAGTTGGAAAAACGCCTATTGATATGGATATTAGTGAATTTATAAGCGCCTATTCCACTTCAAATAACTTCTTTATTAAGATTACCAAGCCTGGACATGAAGATTTCAAAGCATTAATTGCAAGAGGCAATAAAACTTCAATTGAACTTGATGTACGTTTAGATCAATCTCAAGATGTTGTATTAATGAAAAAATTTGATTCAATTCACAAAAAACTATTTGAATCTCAAAGACTAATACGAATAAAAAGCTATGATCAGGCAATCAAAATGTTAGAGAATATTGAGATTGATTTTATTCCAGTATCTGCTGTCTATGAAATGCTTGGTAGTGCTTTTTATCTAAAGAAAGATTTTAAAAATTCATTAAATTATTATAGAAAGGCATTCAGTTTAAATGCTGATAATCTAGATGCATATGCCATGATGGCCTATCTTGAAAAATCTTTAGGAGTTGCAACAGGAAGGGGCAAATGAATGGATTTAAATTAGTTTTACGTTTATTTATTATTTTAATTTTTTTAAGCACTGGGAAAATTGCAATGTCTGAAATGGGGGGAGAGGGAAAAGTCCTTCCATCGTTAGATTGGCAGAAGATGGAGCTAGAAGAAAAAATTAGTGAAAAAATCAAAAGAGGTTTAGATGCAATTATCACTTCGAAACAGTATATTATAGATGTTGATATTGTTGTGACAGAACCTACAAAACCAGATTTTACTCATACACCACCACCTCCTCCAAAGAATGTAAGATTTTCGAATGCCTCTTCAGAAAGTGCACCCAAGGATTATATTGTATTTTCTCAATTGGGTTTAGAAGCTCCTCTTATAAGTGAGTTTGAAGAGAGTGAAAATAAAAAATCAGAATATGAATATCTTTGGAAATATAATGAAAATCTCGATATTTTTAAAAACATCGAAGAAGTGAATATTAAAGTATCCTTAAGTGAAAAGCTTTTAGATGAGACAAAAAATAGTATAAAAAAAATAGTCGAGAATTTGAAATTTGGCATTTCAGAAATAACTCCAACTATAAATATAGAGTATATAGATTTAGAAGAGAAAATTGATGGAGGTAAGAAAAAGTCCACAGGTGAAAGCCCACTAAGTTTTAGAGAAAAATTAGATTTAATGACAAGATTTGGAAATGCTTTGGGATTGATATTAGCAGTTATTCTTCTGGGAATGATTGCTTATTTTCTATTTAAAATGTATGAAAAAATTCAACAAGGACATAAGGAAACTGCACCTCCACAAATGCAACCTCCATTACCTAGAGAAGAAGACAAAAAAGAAGATTTACCAGAAGAAGCTAAAGGTGGTGGGGCCGGTGAAGTTACTGAAGATGATGAAACTGATCTTTTTAGTGGAGTGGAAAGATTTAAACAATTCTGGCAAAAATCGGAACGAGATGCCTTAATACTTGTAAAAAAATGGATAGTTGAAGACACAGAAATGTCAAGGAAAGCATTATCAGCTCTTGTACAACAAATGGAAAATCCTGATCTGATTAAATTATTTCAGTCTTTAGGTGCTGTAGAAAGAGATAATTGGAGATCTGTTATAGAGCAAGAAGGCAAGATAAAAGACTTGAAGGAAGTAAATAACTTTATCTCACGACAAATCATTGAAGATATGATTGTTCCACCCGCGGTTCAAGATTTAGAAACTGTAGACTTACTGATGACATTGGAAGAAACAAGTGCAGCTTTACTTATAAAAGATCATCCATCAGAAGGAGCAATGCTCTTAAATATTATGAATACAAAGTATGTTGGTAAAATTCTTGAATACTTGACCGCAGATGAAATCAATCAAGTGATGGAATATAGTTTTGCAGTGAATAAAGATATTATAAAAAAGAATATAGTTCAATTCAAAGAAATCTTAAGAAAATATTCTGCTAAAAAAGTTGATAGAGAATTTGTGAGTAAAGTATTTCAATTAATTCCTCTCGCTAATGTTGAGACAGAAACAGTTTTATATAGAAATTTAGCATTACAATGTGATAGAGAACAGTTAGAGCATTTTGCAAGAAAATATTATCCAGCAGAAATAATTAAAGTCAAATTTGAAGATGATATCAAAGAAAATCTACTCAAATCATATCCCATGAATAAAAAAACGGAGTTAATTGCTTCAATTACTGATGAGGAAGAAAAATTAGATTTGCTCGATAGTTTTGCACCATCAGGCTCAACTGCAAGAGAAATGATTGAATTTGAGTTAGAAAAATATGAAGATGATCCGGCACTACAAAAAAGTATTTTTGAAAGAAGAGATGAAATATGGCGGGAATATATTGATCACTGTCGAAAGGTAATCAAATCAGATGCTTCCTTTAAACAAGAATCCGAAATTTATTTGGAAGAGTGGATAAATGAGGTAAGCGTATTAGAAGAAATCAGACAGGCCGCTTAATATAAAAGGCACGATGGGATCAAAATGAGTAATCGAATATTGATTGTTGATGACGATATTGATTTTTCTACGTTGCTAGAAAGACAACTTATAAAAGGAAATTTTGAAGTTGATCATTGCACAAGCACTCAACAGGCCATTAATAGTTTAGAAATTAAAGAATATGGTTGTATATTATTGGATATTTTTTTAGGCTCAGATAAAACATCTGTGGATCTAATAAAATATATAAAATCTAGAGACTTGAATTACAAAACTCCCATTGTTGTAATGAGTGCGAATATAGATAATAATTTCAAAGAAATACTATCAAAGAAAAAGGATGTTTCTTTTGTAGTAAAAAAACCTTTTCCAAAAAATGAAATATATTCAATTGTTGATTATTTAATGAGAGAAAAAATATTTATTTTTGATGATGATTCAGATTTTATAAAGCTTATTAAAGTGAAAATTGAAAAACATAATATAAGACTCGATCATTCTTTAGAAACTAATGAAAGTATTAAAAAAATATCACTGAATAGATATAAAGGAGCAATATTTGACATTTTAGTTGATCAAAATAAAACTTCTGATCAAGTTTTAAAATATCTTGAAAGTGAAAGTAATAAATTCAATATTGATATACCAATAGCTTTTATGAGCGCTTATCTTAGCGATGAACTTATTGGTAAGCTATCTAAAAAATATGAGAATCTTATCGGGGCGTATAAAAAACCACTAAATAATGATGATATATTAGATTTTATAGAGGGCGTTGAAAATTACTGGAAATTTGTATTATCTAAAAACTTGGCAGATTCAACTATGAATAATACGGAATCACAAATAGATGATTCATTTTCTTTCTCTATGGACAAACTCGAAGATGAAATTATTAAAATTAATGGAGGAAAACCTTTAGAAGAAAAAAGTGAATATCAATTAAGGGCCGATAAAATGCAAAAGGAAGAAGAAAATATGAGAGTCAAAGGACTCTCGTTTCAAACTTCTAAAGGTATACAGAATTTAAGTATGACAGAACTAATTCAAAAAATTGAGGAAGATCCAAATTTTAGATATGATGGGAATGAGACTGTCTTAATGCTCGCTGTAAAGCAAAACCTTGAATTTTTAGTCGAACTTTGTTTTAAGTATGGAAGTGATCTAAACCTTAAAAATAAAAATGGTGATAGTGCAATTGTTTTTGCCGTGCAAAGGAAAAATTATGAACTTGTTGAAAAGCTCGCCTCTGCTGGTACTCATTTAAAAAGTAAAAATTCACATGGAATGGATGTTTTATATTATGCTCTTAGAAATAATGATATGAAAATGGTTGAGCTTCTGCATAAATTCGGAGCAAATATTCGAGGACGTTATAAAGGAAAAAATTACTTAATGTTGGCCCTCAAAGGCTGCAAAGATGAAGTCGTCAACTATTTGGTCAAGGCCGGAATCCCGATATCTGAAACTGATGATTATGGAAACGATGCAAACTTCTATGCAAAAAAACATAAAAGATCAAATTTATTAGTGAAGAAATAAATAACTTATGACATTAATCAAGATATTGAAAATGCAGAAATTACATTGAATTCAATTAATTAAACTAGATAGAACTCTAATCTTACAAAATTTTTGGCCCTGAATACAGGAAATATTCTTAGTTCTATTTTACATGTAGAGTATAATTAATACGAAAATGGAGATATTTATGAAAATACTAATAGTAGATGATTCTAAAATGTTTCGCCTGGCCTTAAAGCAAAATATCTCCCCTCTTGTCGATACCATAATAGAGGCACAAGATGGAGAGGAATGTCTAAAACAAATAATTGAAGAAAAACCAAATATTGCCATTATCGATTTAAATATGCCTAAGATTGGAGGTATCGAAGTCCTTGAGAAAATAAAAAATTATACTAACAACCCTCAAATAGTGATTTATACCGCCGACTCCCAACAATCAATAAAAGATGAATGCTTAAGGAAAGGAGCTAAGTACGTTTTTTATAAACCAAGTTTCATGAAAGAGGGAAATGGCGATTTTGATTTGTTAAAAAGTTTAATCAATCAAGAGGGCAAATATGACAACGTTTAATAGTGATCAGTTGGACGATCTTAGAGAGCTAATGAATTTGGGCCTGGGTTCTTCAGCTAAGGCCATGGAAGAACTATTACATACGCAAATTCAAATATTCATCCCAGAGATGTATTCTTCTTTAAAAGAATTACAAGATGCTACAAATGCTGATGAAAAATATTCTATTTGCGAAATGAAATTTACAGGAGATTTAAGTGGTGTGTGTACTGTTCTTTTTCCAATTAAATTTGTCAGAAAGCTTTTAGAAAAAGTTTCTCCTGGTGGAAATTTACAAGATAATCTTGAAGACAAAATTGATATACTTATTGAGGTTGGAAACATTATTCTAACAGGATTTACAAGTACAATATTTGATATAACTCAATGCCATACTATTTATCATCAACCTGTTTATACTGAGGAAAAATTTGTAAATATTTGGAACAATTTTAAACCAGTAGAGGAAAAATGTATTTTTGCAAAAAGTGATTTCAAGCTCATCGATGATGATTGTATTTGCTATCTACTACTTGAAGTTGGAGAAATATCGGCCATGAATTTATACGAAGGAATTCGAAAACATTATGGAGTAAATTTTTGAACAAAAATGGACTTGAATCTATATTGAAAGTCTTCGATTTACATCCAGAAGGGATAGTAGTTGTTACTCAGAGTTATGAGATTGTATTTTGGAATAAACAATTAGAAATTTCTTCAAACATTAATTCTTCTGAACTAAAGGGAAGTGTTTTATTTGAGAGATTTCCAAAGTTTGAAAATCCTATTATCAAAACGAGATTAGATAGTATTTTTCTTGGCGCACCAGTAGCTACTTTTACAGCGGCAATACACCATCATTTTATACCCATTATTGATGAAAAAACTGAAAAGTTTCGTAAACAAAAAATGAATGCTCATAAATTTACGTTTGAAGATGAGAATTTTCTTGTACTTATAATTTATGATTTAACAAATGCAGAAAAGAAAAATGAAATTATTAAAGAACTGAAAAAAAATGCTGAAGAAGCTTCAATGATGAAATCTCTCTTTATCGCCAATATAAGTCATGAAATTAGAACCCCTTTAAATTCAATTATAGGTATATCGGAAGTATTATCTGGAGAAGTTAGTCTTAAAGAGATTTCAAAATTTTCGAAGATCTTAAATAGAGTATCGAATATTTTACTAAGTTTAGTGAATAATGTTCTTGATCTTTCTAAAATTGAGGCCGGTGAAATGACGATTGAAAATTCAAGTTTTGACTTAAAAAATCTACTCACTGGATGTAAAGAGATATTTGAATCTGAATGTGATAATAAAAAAAATACCTTTCAGCTAGTTATAGATGAAGATATACCTCGGTATATTATCGGGGATTCAACGAGATTGACACAAGTTCTTATAAATTTATTAAGTAATGCAATTAAATTTACCTCGGAAGGAAAAATAATTTTGTTTGTCACCAAAAATGATGAAAATGAAAATGTTTTTATCGTAACTGATACAGGGGTTGGCATCGAGGAAGACAAATTGGACTCAATTTTTGAACTCTATATTCAAGAAGACGCCTCTATTGAAAGAAAATATGGAGGAACAGGATTGGGTCTCAATATCTCTCGTAATATTGTTAGATTAATGGGAGGAGAACTCCAAGTGGAATCGTTGAAGGGCCAGGGAGCAACTTTTTATTTTTCAATTCCCTTGAAAGAGGATCATTCGGTCAAAGAATTGAATACTAACTTAATAAATTCTAATAAGGATATGTTAGAAATATTATTAGTTGATGACGAAGTTGAAATACTTGAATTTACAAAAAATGATCTTGAATCATTAGGGTTTGCTGTTACATGTGTTCATTCAGCAGAAGAGGCCCTTGGAATATTAGATGATAACGTTATTTTTGATCTTATTATTAGTGATATAAAATTACCTAAAATTGGTGGAATAGAGCTGTACAAAATTCTTAGAAGTAAACATATTATTACTCCTTTTATCTTTTTTTCGGGTTTTGTAGATAGTGATACAATAAAGAATCATATTAAAATTGAAAGTCTTAATTTTATCAATAAGCCAGTGGATGTTTCTGAAGATTATGAATTACAAGACTTGCTATTGAATCTGGCCGATAAAGGCCGGAGAAATCGTCAACTTCAAGAATATATTTTGAGTATAAGTAAGATCACCCCGATTTCAATCCTTTACATAGATGATTCACTAGATAATATAATTCTGTTAGAAACATTTCTTTCTAACATTGGAGTTAGTATAGAATCTTGCTTAGATGGAAAAGAAGGTTTGCAGAAACTAATGGAAAATGATTATTCTCTTGCAATAATTGATCTTCAAATGCCTGGGCCATCGGGTTTTGATATAATTCAAGAATTAAGAAAATTTGAAGAAAAAACTAATAAAAAAAGAATCCCCTCGATTGCTTTTAGTGCAAGTATGACTATAGGAAAAGTTAAACAATCTCAAAATGCTGGTTTTGATCTTTACTTACCAAAACCGGCCTCTAAATTGTCAATATTTAAGGCCATCAATGATTTACTGATTAATAATACTTAGTCAAAGTAAACTCCTAGCCCCAACTTGTATTTTTTTTCTGTTTTTTTCAAGGGTTTGATTACCTTTATAACAACTCTTCTATTCATTCTAATATTTTCCTCTAGTGGGAGTCCTTTTTTATCAGTATTAGGTAATACTGGCCTAGTATCACCATGTGAAACGGCCCGTAGGTTTTTAGGATCAAAACCAAAGTATTCAAACCTTTCTATCACCGAAGCGGCCCTAGCTCCTGCCAGGGCCCAGTGAGATTTAAATGGTATATTTTTAGGAATAGGCCCGTTATCGCTATGACCTTCAACTATAATCTGATAATTTTCATTGAGTGTTTTGATAATATCAATCATCGAATCTAATAGAAGTGATACTTCAGGAGTTAGTGTCCATCCTCCATCTTCGAAAAGAACAGTAGAACTGAAATTAATTATTACTTCACTATCATGGACAGTAATTTTAGTCATGTCCTTCATCTTAGGATGTTTTGCAATTTCTTCAGTCAATTCATCCATTTTTGTCATGGAATTTTTAAATTTGTCTTTGTTAAAATGTTGAGCTACAACTTTTGTTTTTTCAGTAAAACCAACTGGATCATAATGGGCAAAGGCCATCATTAAAATAAAAAAACATGCAACTAAGGTCATCATATCTGCATAGGAAAGTAGCCATAACTCGCCTTCTTCTTCTTCCTCTTCTAACATCTTTCCCTTTCGTTTAGAATCAGACATTCTTATCCCACTATTTCTTTTCGATCTAGACGATCTTTAGGTTGTAAAAAAGAATTAAGTTCAATTGCAACTACGATTGGATTTGTTTTTTTAAGTAGTAACTTCACTCCTTCTACAATTATTCTATTTTTTAAATATTGTTCTCTTGTATTATCGTTCAAATTTTCAGCAATAGGTATGATGATAAGGTTTGCAATAGCAACACCATACATTGTTGTAATAAGACAGACACCCATCGCAGGACCAATCATTTTTATAGCATCTTCCCCCCCAAGATTTGCAAGTAATACGATCATCCCTATGGTCGTTCCCATCATTCCGAATGCTGGAGGATATTTACTGATTGATTTTATTTTTCTTGTTTCTTCTGATTGAGTAATCATCATATTTTCAGCTCTATTTTCGATCACTTCTAGAAGGTGCTCTGTATCCAAGATATTTTCGACGATAAGTTCGAGGGCATCTTTTAGAAAAGGATCATGCGTTCGACCTATGAAATTATCTAAAGATTCACCTCTTCTATACGCCTCAGCAATTCTCATCATTTCCTTAATTGTATCTTTGTATTGAAAACGTTGACCTTTAATAACTCTAATAAAAAAAACTTTAAATAGAGTGACTAGTCTATTGAGCTGAAATGAAATAGAAGTAGCTGCAAAAGTTCCTCCAAGAACGATAAAAACACTTGGAAAATCAAGAAATATACTTAAATTGTCACTCGATAATTTAAGTCCTCCAATTAAAACACCTATGGCCAGCGAAAACCCAATTATTTGATAAATATTCATGGAAATCCTTTTTTAGTCACAATAAAAGTCTAGAAAACTATAAGAAAATTGGCAATAATATTACAAGATATATATCAATTTGGAGTTATCATTGACCGACTTAAATAGACTGATATTATGCTTTCTAATTTTTTTCTCCAATATTGTTTGTGCTGAAACATATATTAGGATTGTTGCCCCAGAATTATCAAATTTCGAAGACAAGTTTGTATTTGAACAAGCTAGAAAAATGGCCTTAAGTGTACTTGTAAAAAATGAAAAATATAAAATTTTATTAAGTGAAACTGATCAACTCTTTTCTAAAATCAAAGTTGAAAATTTGAAAATGGAATTATTTAAAAATTCGCTAGAGGAATATGAGCTTAAATTTTATATTGAGGATATTAAAACATCCAAAGAAATCAAGCATGTTTGGGCAAAAAAGATTCCAAAAAGATTTTTATTATTACAAACTCGGATGTCATTATATGAACTTTTCTATGGAAGAGAGTATGTTTTAAAAAATTTTGAGAAGATAGAGTCAGAGATAGAGTCAAGTCTTGATAAAAAGAAAGTAGATGAAAAAAAAAATGATAGTGAAACCAAATTAAATAATATAGATATAGAAAATAAAAAAAAAAAAATAAAAACAGATCTCACCTTGAATAATCAATCTTTATATTTCAGTTCAAATATAGAATCTTCTCTTTTTATAAAAAAAAAAAATAATAAACTCATAAAAATTGATGAGACAGAAATTAAGCGTATTTCACAATTAGAAAAGATTAGAAAATTAAAGAAATTAAGAGAAGATGAATTAATTGACTTGAGTCAATTAAAAAAAGACGTACAGAGTAGTTTATTTAAGGCAAGAAATCACAGTCCAAAAGAATTAAGTGCTACCACTAAAGACGAAGATGAAGACAATGATAATGGAAGTAATGATTCAGAGTCAGAAGAAAAGGACGGCAGTTTTGAAAATTCTCTAGGATTTTCAAATGAAAAAAAAGATGAATTAATCTTTGATAAGCCAAGAAGACCAAGAATTCCAAGATATATTTTTGAAATTGAAGCGATGAGTTTTAAAACAAAATCTACTTATCAACTCATTGATTTGGTTAATAACTTCAATTACCTTGGTGCTAAGTTTAATTATAGACATCCTATATCTGGTACAAAAGGTGATGATTTCGAGTTTTCATTAAAAACTTTGTACCCCTTAACAAAAAAAGAAGATTTTCAAATACCACAGGTTTATAACGCACATATGATATACCTCTCTTCACCTGACTTTTTGCCATTTGACTTTTATATCGGACTTCATTATGAAAACATATTCTTCATTAATCAACCCGTTCTTGGTGAGGGTCTCGTTCTTGGAGAAAATAAAATTCTTTGGGTGCAAATGGGTATCGAACGTATTTTAAATATGTTTGGTATATCAATCTATTTACAAGGCTCATTTGCAAAGAATGTATATTCAACTAGTGATTATTTGGCGAATGGTGAACTCAAACTAGATGCCACAAAATATGAGGGACATATTCAGTTCGTTTTTTTACAAAATTTTAGGGCAGGAATACGTTATATGAGGGACGTACTTACCTCCCCTAATGAATCAACATTTTCAGTTGACCAGTCAGCTTTATTTGTTACAGGTGCCTATATATTCAGATAATAAAGTATTATTTTAGTACATTTTGCTAAAAAGCTAAATTTTTAATAGACATTCCATTTCATTTACAGCATATAGTTCTAACTTATACTAGTGTAGAACTTTTTAACTTATCGATAAGGACATTTATGAGTGGTCTTGATGCAAAAGACAGTAAGAAAGTAATAAATGCTTTTGTGGCCATCGTTTCAATGATTTCGGCCTATGTTTTCGTAAGATTTTTCTCTCAACTTGGAGAGTGGTTTGATTTAGAAGCAAAAATATCAAATTTCAATGGTGTTTCTCAGGGAATTGGTGGAGCAATTGGTTTAATTGCCTTTCTGGCCGTAACGAAAAATTCTAAAGCTTCTAAGTATATGGCAGAGGTTTACAGCGAGTTAACAAAGGTCGTGTGGCCTAATAAAGATGAAATTGTGAAAGTTACGGTTGGGATCGTCATCGGAGTTACTATTACGAGTTTGTTTTTTGTATTAATAGATTGGCTCACGAGAGAATTTCTTACGTTGCTTTACTAATAAGGTTGGATTTCACTATGTCTGAAGAAAACATAAAAGAAAAAAATGAAGTTGAAATGGGTGAAATAACAGAGAAAGACCAAAATTTGTTATCCACTTCTGAAAGTATGAATAACAGCTTAAATTTCAAATGGTTTGTTATAAGGACGCTAACCGGCCAAGAGAATAAAGTTGTGAAGGCCTTGAAAGAGCGAGTTGTGAATTTCAACCAATCAGAGTTTTTTCAAGACATCATAACTCCAGAAGAAACCGTTGTAACTAATACTAATGGTAAAAAAAGAAAGATTAAAAAGAAATTTTTTCCAGGATATGTCTTGATTAAGATGGTTATGAATGATAAGACATGGCACCTTGTCAAGGATACTGATAAAATTACTGGTTTTGTGGGCGGAACTGCTGATCGCCCAGAGCCAATTTCGGACGAAGAAGCTTTATATATGCTGAATCAGGCCGAAGAAGGACATAAAAAACCTAGAGCGAGTGTTAACTTTTCAGAGGGAGAAACTGTTAAAGTTATAGAAGGCCCTTTTGCTTCTTTCGTGGGAACAATTGAGTCAGTGAATGAAAAAGGTAAAATTAAGGTTTCGGTCTCAATCTTTGGTAGACCTACTCCTGTTGAATTAGATTTTACGCAAGTAGAAAAAGTATAATTAAAAATTAGTTGGAGTCGTAAATGGCGAAAAAAGTAACAGGTTTTATTAAATTACAAATCGAAGGCGGAAAGGCCAACCCAGCACCACCTATTGGACCAGCTCTTGGACAAAAAGGTGTAAATATTATGGAGTTCTGTAAGGCCTTTAATGCAAAAACACAAAAGGAAGCGGGAGTTGTACTACCAACAATTATCACTGTTTATTCAGATAGATCATTTACGTTTATAACTAAAACTCCTCCGGCAACTTATTTGTTGAAAACAAAACTTAAGCTAAAGTCTGGTGCAAATAAGCCTGGGCATGAGGTTGCTGGTACTGTTGGTGCGAATGTCGTTAGAGAAGTTGCTGAAACAAAAATGCCAGACCTATCAGCAGGAAGTGTTGAAGCGGGAATGAGAACTATCGAAGGCTCTGTGCGATCAATGGGACTCAAGTTAGATTATAAATAGTGAGTGAATTCGGGAGATAATTCTTAAAATTATCGAATGTACCGAGAGGAGATGTAGTGAAAAAACGCGGAAAACGTTATTTAAGTCTTTTAAAAGATCTTGATTTAGAGAAAAATTATTCAATTAATGACGCCATTTCTACAGTGAAAAACGCAGCAAATGCAAAGTTTGATGAAACTGTAGATCTTGCTTTTCGTTTAGGTGTAGATCCTAGACATGCAGATCAAATGATAAGAGGCGCTATTGCTCTTCCTGCTGGAACAGGAAAAGAAGTTAGAGTTTGTGTCATTACTTCTGGCGAAAAAATCACTGATGCTGAAAAGGCCGGTGCTGATTTTGTTGGAGGAGATGATATTATTACTAAAATTCAAGGTGGTTGGTTGGATTTTGATAGAGTAATCGCTTCACCTGAAATGATGGGGAAAATTGGTAGAATTGGTCGTATTCTTGGACCTAGAGGTCTTATGCCAAACCCAAAACTTGGAACAGTTACTCCTGATGTCGCTAAGGCCGTCAGTGAGCAAAAATCTGGTAAAGTAGAATACAGAACAGAGAAAAATGGTATTATCCATGTTCCAATTGGAAAAAAATCTTTTGAAGAAAGTAAATTAAGAGAAAATTTTAACGCTATTGTTGGTGCTATCCTAAAGGCCAAGCCATCTACTGCTAAAGGAACTTATTTAAGATCTCTTACAATTAGTACGACGATGGGGCCAGGTATAAAAATAGACACTCTCGAAGCGAGTACTATACTGTAGATTTTGAAGAGGTTGATGAAGGTCGGTTCCATATAAGGTATAAAGCCTGCCTGAAATCTCCCTCCTTTTGTTGTGGAGGTATTGATGTTAACAAAAGCTGAGAAAAACGGCATTATCGAGGATTTGAAAACAGATCTAGATAAAGCTCAGGCCATCTTCCTTACTAACTTGATAGGTATATCCGCAAACGATTCAGTTAAGATTCGTAAGGAAATACGTGAAGTTAATGGGAAAGTGGTTGTAACGAGAAACACTCTTTTCTCTAAGGCCGCAAAAGGGCATATTGCCGAAGGACTTCTCTCGAATTTAAAAGGTCCTCACGCAGTTGCATTTGCTTTTGATGATGCTGCGGCGGTTGCTAAAGCGATTAAAAAAGCAGGCGATTCTCTTGAGAAAGTTGAATTTAAGGGTGGTATTTTAGATGGAAAAGTTCTCTCATTAGCAGAGGTTCAAGAACTTGCAAATTTACCATCAAAAGACCAGATGTTAGCGACTTTATTGGCAACTTTCAACGCACCAATCTCAGCGTTGGCCAGAGTCCTTTTTGCAATCCAAGAAAAGAAAGTAGAAGGTGGTGAAGCTGCTCCTGCTCAAGCAGAAGCGCAAGCCGAACAAGAAATTAAAACTGAAGAAGAGTAGAATTAAATTACAGGGGAATTTATTATGAGTATTACAAATGAACAATTAATCGACCATATTTCTAGTATGAGTGTCTTAGATGTAGCGAATCTAGTTAAGCAATTAGAGGAAAAATTTGGCGTTTCTGCCGCTCCTGTTGCTGTAGCTGGTGCTGCTGTTGCTGGTGAAGCAGCTGAGGAAAAAACTGAATTTACAGTTGTACTCGCTGATGCCGGTGACAAGAAAATCAATGTCATTAAGGAAGTTAGAGGGATTACTGGACTTGGGCTTAAAGAAGCAAAAGCACTTGTTGAAGGTGCACCAAAACCAATTAAAGAAGGCGTTGACAAAGCTGAGGCCGAAGAACTCAAGAAAAAACTTGAAGCTGCTGGTGCCAAAGTTGAGCTTAAATAATTTATTTAATTGTTATACATACTTTTAAATTGAGGTGTGAGGGTATACTGTATCTTCACACCTTTTTGTACGTTTATACATTGATCAATTTATTTTGATTACAGAACACTAACTATACTTTAGGGGACCTTATTATGACTCAGGTTTTCTCGCCAAATAAATGGCATCGAAAGGACTTTAGTAAATCACCAAAAGTTCTCGATACTCCTTCTCTTATGCATCTTCAAATTAATTCCTATGAGGAATTCCTGCAGAAGGATGTACCACCGGCCAAAAGAAAAGATATTGGTTTACAGGCCGTTTTTAAGTCAGTTTTTCCAATCCATGATTTTAATAAAACTGTCTCTCTTGAATTTGTTAGCTATTCTCTTGAAGAGCCTAAATATACAGTTATTGAATGTAGACAAAGAGGACTAAGCTATGAAGCTCCTCTGAAAGTTGTTGTTCGTTTAGTTTTCTACGAAGTTAATGTAGACAAAGATGGTAGTGAACAGAGAACAGTTTCACAAATAAAAGAACAGGAAGTTTACCTTGGAAATATCCCACTTATGGCGGATACCGGTTCGTTTGTTTATAATGGTACCGAGCGAGTAATCGTATCTCAATTACATAGGTCTCCAGGGATTATTTTCGAACATGACAGTGGAAAAAAACATTCAAGTGGAAAACTTTTATATTCTGCCAGAATTATACCTCATAGAGGATCTTGGCTTGATTTCGAATTTGACCATAAGAATGTCCTCTTTGCTCGTATAGATAGAAAAAGAAAACTTCATGCAACTGTTGTTCTTAAAGCAATGGGATACAGTACAGAAGAACTGCTTGAAATGTTTTATAAAAAAGAGATCTTGAATCTTTCGAAAGAGGGATTTACAAGAAAACTAGATTTTTCTCTGCTTATTGGTACGCGTTCGGAAAATGATATTCTTGATCCAAAAACGGGAAAGCATATAGTTAAAAAGGGAAAGAAGTTTACTAAACTATCAGCTCATAAACTTTCTGAAGTAGGAATAACAGAGATTCCGATTTCTGTAGATAATATTGTAGGAAAAATTGTAGCAGAAGATATTTTCGATGAATCTACTGGAGAGGTTCTTTGTCTGGCCAATGAGGCCTTAAGTGAAGGGAAAATACACGACCTACTAAATGCCGGTATAAAAGAAGTTAAACTTTTATATATTGATATGATCAATTATGGTGACCAGATTAGAAATACGCTCTTGTTAGATAAAACCGACTCTAAAGAAGATGCTCTAATTAAAATTTTTGAAAGATTAAGACCTGGCGAGCCACCTTCAGTTGAGGCAGCAGAACTATTGTTTAACTCTCTCTTCTTTGATGCAGATAAATATGATCTGTCCAAAGTTGGAAGAATGAAAATAAACTACAAATTTGGAATGAATGTTCCTGTAGATCAAACCGTTCTAACAAAAGATGATATTCTCACAACTGTAAATTACCTAGTTGAACTAAATAATGGGAAAGGTAAGGTTGATGATATTGATCATCTTGGTAATAGAAGAGTTCGAGCAGTAGGTGAGCTTCTTGAAAATCAATTTAGAGTTGGCCTAGTAAGGATGGAAAGGGCCGTAAAAGAAAGAATGGCCATACAAGAAATTGAAACACTTATGCCATATGATTTAGTTAATCAAAAACCTGTGGCAGCAGCGGTAAAAGAATTCTTTGGATCTTCACAATTATCTCAGTTTATGGATCAAACAAATCCACTTTCTGAAATTACTCATAAAAGAAGACTGTCTGCTTTAGGACCTGGAGGTCTTACTAGAGAAAGAGCTGGATTTGAAGTTCGTGACGTCCATAGTACTCACTATGGGAGAATGTGTCCTGTTGAAACACCAGAGGGACCAAATATTGGTCTAATAACATCCTTGGCAACATATGCTAAAGTCTCAGAATACGGATTTATTGAAACTCCTTATCTTGTATTAAACAAAGATAAAACATTTCAAAAAGAACCAAAATACTTCACTGCTTTCGAAGAAGAAGGGCGTGTTATAGCTCAGATTAGTGAGAAACATTTACAAAATGATAGATTACAAGGTGAACATATTCCTGCCAGGGCTGCAGGTGAGTTTACAATTGTTAAGGATGAAGACGTTGAGCTAATGGACGTTTCTCCAACGCAGATGATTTCGATTGCAACTTCTCTCATTCCATTTCTCGAACATGACGATGCTAACCGAGCTCTAATGGGTTCAAATATGATGAGACAGGCGGTGCCTGTTGTAATTACTGATGCCCCTATCGTTGGTACTGGTGTTGAATCTATTATTGCACATGATTCAGGTGCAATAATAACTGCAAAAGATTCTGGAAAAGTAATATTTGTTGACTCAACTCGCATTGTTATTCAAAAAGATAATTTTGGTGAAGGTGAGTCAGGTGTTCAAATATACAAATTAACCAAATACCAAAGAACCAACCAAAATACATGCTTCAACCAAAAAGCACTTGTAAAAGAAGGGGATAGGGTTGAACGCGGATCTGTTATTGCAGATGGGCCAGCAACTGATCAAGGAGATTTAGCACTAGGACAAAATGTACTCGTCGCATTTATGCCTTGGGGTGGATACAATTACGAAGACTCAATTTTGATATCAGAATCGATGCTTGCTCAAGATGTTTTTACTTCTGTTCATATTGAAAGCTTCGAAGTTGAGGCCAGAGATACTAAACTTGGTAAAGAAGAAATTACTCGTGACATTCCTAATGTGTCAGAGGAAGCTTTAAAAGATCTCGATGAAGCTGGTATCATTAGAGTTGGTGCTATCGTAAAACCTGGTGATATTCTTGTTGGAAAAATTACCCCAAAAGGTGAAACACAATTATCTCCGGAAGAGAAATTACTAAAAGCTATCTTCGGAGACAAAGCAGGTGATGTAAAAGATACTTCTCTGAGAATACCTTCAAGTGTCAGAGGAACAGTTGTAGATGCTAAAGTCTACACTCGAGAAGGTGTTGAACTAGATAAAAGATCTAAACAAATCATAGATGAAGAGACGACCTTAATACGTAGAGATGAGAAAATTGAAGTTAAAGCAATTCAATCTTCTGCCATATTTAAAATTGCAGCAATGCTAGAAGGACAGTTGACTATTGATGCTTTAATTTCTGAGGATGGTTCTACTGAGTTAATTCCTAAAGGGGCGAAAATCACTTCAGAAACTTTGGCCGTTATTCCTTTTGAATTAATAGGTTATATTCCGTTAAAACCAGAAGTTGAAGAGAAATTATCTGAGTATTTTGCAGACGTTAGAAACAGAATAAATCGAGTTCGCACAAAAGCAAACGATGAAATTGCTAAATTACATAGGGGTGATGAATTACCTCCAGGTGTTATCAAAAAAGTAATTGTTTACGTCGCTATAAAAAGGAAATTGCAACCTGGTGATAAAATGGCCGGTAGACACGGTAATAAAGGTGTTATTTCAAATGTTGTTCCACAAGAGGATATGCCATTTTTAGCTGACGGAACTCCAGTTGAAATTGTTCTCAATCCTTTAGGTGTTCCTTCACGTATGAATATTGGGCAACTTCTTGAATTACATTTAGGATGGGCAGGACGTGGTTTAGGTGAAAAAATTAAAGAAATGTTAGAGGATCAGATCGCTATAAATGAGCTTAAAGATTATATCTACAGAGTATTTAAAACTACTGAGGTTCAAAACTGGTTGAAAAAAGCTAGCGATAAGGAAGTTCAAAGAGTCGCAAAACAGCTATCTAAAGGAATTAGATTTTCAACAAAAGTTTTTGATGGTGCTAAAGAGTCTGATATTGAAGAAATGTTAGAACTTGCCGGATTAAATAAGAATGGAAAGACAACTTTGTTTGATGGGAAAACAGGGGATGCCTTTGCTGAACAAGTAACTGTTGGAACAATGTACATGCTAAAACTTCATCATCTAGTTGATGAAAAAATACATGCACGTTCAACTGGTCCTTATTCTCTTGTCACTCAACAGCCACTAGGCGGTAAAGCTCAATTTGGTGGTCAAAGACTAGGGGAAATGGAAGTTTGGGCACTTGAAGCATACGGTGCTGCTTATACACTCCAGGAATTTTTAACTGTAAAGTCAGATGATGTTATTGGTAGAACACGGATGTATGAGTCAATTGTAAAAGGTGAACAAGTACTTGAACCAGGATTACCCGAATCGTTTAACGTTTTAATCCGAGAGCTGCAAGCTCTTTGCTTGGATGTTAAATTAGAGGAAGGCACGATTGGTGAAGAAGCATTATCTTAAGAAAAACGAATATTAGATACAAGGGGCTTAGCTCGTGAAAGATTTACTTAATTTTTTTGATAAACCAAAAGATCCCATTAGCGTAGAGGCCGTTTCTGTGAAAATGGCCTCACCTGACACAATAAGAGAATGGTCATTTGGTGAAGTAAAGAAACCTGAAACTATTAACTATAGAACTTTTAAACCAGAGAGAGATGGTCTGTTTTGTGCAAAGATTTTTGGACCGATAAAGGACTATGAATGCATTTGCGGAAAATACAAAAGAATGAAACACAGAGGCGTTGTTTGTGAAAAATGTGGCGTTGAAGTTACACTTTCCAAAGTAAGACGTGAAAGATGTGGTCATATTGAGCTTGCTGCTCCTGTTGCTCACATTTGGTTTTTACGATCGTTGCCTTCTCGATTAGGAGCCCTCCTAAATTTAACCCTCAAAGAATTAGAAAAAGTTCTTTATTATGAAGCTTATATCGTTACAAAATCTGCAACAGATGGAGTTGACGGTGGGCTTGATGTCGGAAGAGTTATCTCTGAACAACAATATCATGAATTAAAGTCCTCAGGAGTTGACTTTGAAGCAGGAATGGGTGGAGAAACAATCAAAGAATTATTAAGAAAAGTTGATCTTGATATCAGTAATAAAGAGTTGCGAAGAGGTCTTAGATCAGCAACGACAGATGTATCAAGACAAAAAATCATTAAAAGACTAAAGGTTGTGGAATCTTTATTGAAATCTGATAACAGACCTGAGTGGTTTATGATGGATGTCATTCCCGTTTTACCACCAGATCTTAGACCATTAGTTCCCCTAGAAGCGGGAAGATTTGCAACTTCAGATTTAAATGATCTTTATAGACGTGTCATTAATAGAAACAACCGTTTAAAGAGATTAAAAGAACTAAATGCTCCTGAAATTATAATCAGAAACGAAAAACGAATGTTACAAGAATCTGTTGATGCACTTTTCGATAATGGAAGAAGAGGAAAAGTATTTACAGGTGCTAACAAAAGGCCATTAAGATCACTCTCTGACATGCTAAAAGGTAAACAAGGGCGATTCCGTCAAAACCTTCTCGGTAAACGTGTTGATTATTCAGGCAGATCAGTTATTGTCGTTGGCCCAAATTTAAGATTGCATCAATGTGGATTACCAAAATTGATGGCCCTTGAGCTCTTTAAACCATTTATTTACAATAAATTAATTGACAAGGGGCATTGTACAACGATCAAAGTTGCTAAAAGAATGGTTGATCACCAAAAACAAGAAGTGTGGGATATCTTAGAGGAAGTTGTACAAGAACATCCTGTTTTATTAAACAGAGCTCCTACTCTTCACAGACTTGGGATCCAAGGCTTCGAACCAGTTTTAATAGAAGGAAAAGCAATTCGTTTGCATCCTCTGGTTTGTACTGCGTTTAATGCAGACTTTGATGGTGACCAGATGGCCGTTCACGTTCCACTATCACTTGAAGCACAGGTAGAATGTCGTGTTTTATGTATGTCTACTAATAATATTCTATCACCCAAAGATGGAACTCCAATAATAGTTCCAACTCAAGATATTGTTCTTGGTCTGTATTATATGACAAGAATCCGTCCTTTTGCTCGTGGATATGGAAAACTCTTTTCTTCAAAAGAAGAAGCACAATTTGCTTACCACACTGGTAATGTTCATTTGCAAGCACCAATAAAGATTAGGTTAAATGGGCAATTAGTAGAAACTACTGTCGGCCGTACTTTCGTGTACAATGAAGTGCCTGACTGTCTTGAGTATTCTGATATAAACAAAGTGCTTGGTAAAAAAGCACTTGGGAAACTGATTGATTTAACATATAGAAAAGGTTCTGAAAAAGACACCGTTTTACTTGCTGACTCAATTATGAGACTTGGTTACTACATGGCAACCAAAGCAGGTATTTCAATTAATGTTAAAGACATGGAAATTCCCAAAGAAAAAGAAGGAATTCTTGCAGATGCATATGCAGAGGTTGATGGTATAACAGAAGAATATAATGAAGGTTCCATAACAAATGGCGAAAGATATAACAAAATAGTAGATGTATGGGCCCAAACCAACGAAAAACTTACAAAAGTTATGATTGAAAGTCTTTCTACAGATGAATTCGTAAGTGAAGATGGAAAAGAAAAAGACACAGCTCCATCATTCAATTCACTTTTTATGATGGCCGACTCTGGTGCTAGGGGTTCAACTGCTCAGATTAGACAATTGGCAGGTATGCGTGGTTTGATGGCCAAACCATCTGGTGAAATTATTGAAACACCTATCACATCAAATTTCCGTGAAGGCTTGTCAGTTCTACAATATTTTGCTTCTACTCACGGAGCACGTAAAGGACTGGCCGATACAGCTCTTAAAACAGCAAACTCAGGTTACCTAACTCGAAGACTAGTTGATGTTGCTCAAGATGGTATTATCAGAAACACAGATTGTGGAACAACTGATGGTATAACTTTAACATCTCTAGTTGAGGCAGGAGAGATAGTTGAACACGTTGCGGATAGAGCAATGGGTAGAGTTACAGCACAAGCAATTGTAGATTCGACAGGGACAGAGATTTATCCTAGAAATTTTTTACTGACTGAAGAGCAAAAAGAAGTTCTCATAGAAAGAGGAGTTGATCAAATTAAAGTCAGATCAGTTTTAACTTGTGAAGAGAGACATGGTTTTTGCGCTAGCTGTTTTGGTAGAGACTTGGCCAGAGGTGGAATGGTAAGCATTGGAGAGACTGTAGGAGTAATTGCAGCTCAATCAATTGGTGAGCCAGGTACACAGCTAACGATGAGAACATTCCACGTTGGAGGAACGGCTACCGCAGGTGCTCAAGTAAATAAATCAGAAGTTAGAACTAGTGGTATCATTCATTTTGAAAATGTCACGGTTACCGAGACTAAAGAAGGCAAAACTGTTGTCATGAATAAAATCGGGGAGATTATAATCAAAACTGCCCAAGGTGAAGAAAAAGAAAGACATGCTGCCATTTATGGATCAAGACTGTTCTGTAAGGCAGGTGATACTGTTAACGTAGGGGACACAATCCTTGAATGGGATCCATTTGCAATTCCAATATTATCAGAAGTAAAAGGTTTTGCGAAATATGAAGACTTAGTTGTTGGTGGTACCGTAAATGAACAAGTGGATTCAGTAACAGGATTAGCTCATAAAGTGATAGTTGAATCCAAAGATACACAACTTCAACCAAGAGTTACTGTTGTAGATGAAAATGGTGACCCAATAATAATTCCAGGAACTAAACGTCATGCAAGTTATCGTCTCCCTGTTGGAGCAAATATCTCAGTTGACGAAGGTGCCGAGGTAGATGCTGGTGTCGCTATTGCAAAAGTTCAGCGTGAAACAACTAAAACGAAAGATATTACGGGTGGTTTACCAAGAGTAGCAGAACTATTTGAGGCCAGAAAGCCTGCTAATGCAGCTCAAATTTCTGATGTTTCTGGAACTATTGAATTTGGTTCTGAGGTAAGAGGTAATAGAAGAATTATTGTTAAACCAGAAGATGGAACTGATCCAATTACATATACGATTCCTAAAGGTCGATATGTAATAGTGAATGAGGGTGACTATGTGAGAGCTGGTGACCCTATTATGGATGGCCCTTCGAACCCTCATGATATTTTACGTGTTATGGGTGTCAAGGAACTTGCTAAATATATTGTTGATGAAATTCAGGAAGTTTATAGACTACAAGGTGTTAAAATTGATGATAAGCACATTGAAGTTATTGTCTCGCAAATGCTCAAAAAAGTTGAAATTACTGATGCTGGAGATTCCACTCTCATCGTAGGTGATTCGATTTTGAAAGGACAACTGAAAGAAATCAATGATGATTTAATTGCTAATGGTGAAGAACCTGCAAAAGGAAGACCCTTATTACTAGGGATCACAAAAGCATCATTGACAACTGAATCATTTATATCTGCTGCATCTTTCCAAGAAACCACTAAAGTGCTTACTCAGGCCGCTCTTGAGGGAAAAGCTGATACCCTGATGGGACTTAAAGAAAACGTTATCATGGGAAGATTAATTCCAGCAGGATCAGGTATTTCTAGATACAGAGATTTTGATGCTGTTTGTGAAAAAGAAGAAATTGTTGAAGATACTGTTACATTAACCATATAAAATACTTGCGATGGCCGGAGTGTTGTGATAATCACTCTGTCTATCGCATGATGTTGTGTGCTCTCTACGGTAAATAGATGTCGTTGAGGGTTTTGTTGAAGGAGTTGAAAGAGCATGCCTACTATTAACCAATTAATTAGAAAAGGTCGCATAGACAAGTATACAAAAACAAAGTCACCTGCGCTTAAGGCCTGTCCACAAAGAAGAGGTGTTTGCACAAGAGTTTATACGACCACTCCAAAAAAACCAAACTCTGCTATGAGAAAGGTTTGTAGGGTTCGTTTAACCAGCGGATTCGAAGTGACTTCATATATTGGAGGAGAAGGTCACAATCTCCAGGAACACTCAATTGTTTTGATTAGAGGTGGGAGAGTAAAAGATCTACCAGGTGTTCGCTATCACACAGTTAGGGGTTCATTAGATGCTACTGGCGTAGATAAAAGAAGACAAGCACGTTCAAAATATGGTGCTAAAAGACCTAAGAAATAATTAACCACTTGCCTATTTTATAAAGTAGGGAGAGTAATCCAAAATGTTGGGTGAAGAGGAGATAATATGAGTAGAAAACATAGAGCAACCCCACGTTTAGTGCTACCAGATTCTGTATATCAGGATGTAGTTGTTACTAAATTTGTTAATGCCTTGATGTTTGGAGGGAAGAAGTCTACCGCTGAAGGTGTTTTTTACGGTGCTTTAAGAATTGTTGAGGAAAGAACCGGCGAAGAGCCCCTTAAGACTTTTAAAAAAGCTCTTAGCAATGTAAAGCCAGCAGTAGAAGTGAAGTCTAGACGAATTGGTGGAACAACTTATCAAATTCCATCAGAGGTTAGGCCTCAAAGGCGTCAATCTTTGGCGATCCGTTGGATTAGAGACAACGCAAGAGATAGAAATGGTAAGTCCATGATGGTAAAGCTTGCAGATGAAATAATAGACGCTGCAAATAATCGCGGTGGATCTGTTAAGAAGAGAGAAGATGTATACAAAATGGCCGAGGCCAATAAAGCATTTGCTCATCTGAAGTGGTAGTAAGCAAACATTTTTAGAAATTATTCTAAACAATTAATAGCTTCTTGAGATTATATCTTAAGAAGCTATTTTTTTTTAAGAAGGTTTTATGAGTCAAGTCTCGCTAGATAAAGTTCGCAATATTGGGATCATGGCCCATATTGATGCTGGAAAAACCACAACCACAGAACGTATTTTATTTTATACTGGAAAAAACTATAAGATAGGAGAGGTTCATGATGGTGCGGCCACTATGGACTGGATGGTACAAGAGCAAGAACGAGGCATTACAATTACAAGTGCTGCAACAACATGTTTTTGGAAAGATGCCAATATTAATATCATTGACACACCTGGGCATGTTGATTTTACGATTGAAGTTGAGAGGTCTCTTCGTGTTCTCGATGGTGCAATTGGTGTCTTTGATGCAGTTTCAGGAGTTGAGCCTCAGTCGGAAACAGTGTGGGGACAAGCAGATAAATATAATGTACCAAGACTTGCGTTTGCAAATAAAATGGACAGAGTAGGTGCTAGCTTTTTTAATACTATAGATGAAATTCGAACAAAACTTAATAAAAAAGCTGCTGCTATCCAAATTCCGATTGGTAGTGAGTCAGATTTCGCAGGTGTTATTGACCTTGTCAGAATGAAGGCCATTTTTTTTCCAGAAGAGAATCAAGGACAACAAATTGTTGAAGAAGAAATTCCATCAGATATGATTGAAGATTCTAAATTGTACAGGGAAGAACTTATTGAAGTATTGTCTGATTATTTTGATGATATGGCGGAAAAGTTTTTAGATGGTTATGAATTTTTAGAAGATGAAATGCGAGATTATATTAGAAGGGCCGTCATTGAAAAAGAATTTGTTCCTGTTCTTTGTGGGAGTGCTTTTAAAAATAAAGGAGTGCAACCCTTACTTGATGCAGTTGTTTATTATCTTCCCTCGCCAATTGATAGAGGAGAGATAGCTGGTATCAGTGCTAAAGATAATGAAACAGAATTTACTCGAAAACCTGATGAAAAAGAATTATTTTCGGCCCTGGCTTTCAAAATTTCAAGTGATCCTTTTGTCGGGACCTTAACGTATATCAGAATTTATTCTGGAGAACTTAAATTAGGGCAGACGATCTTTAATCCTCTTAAAAAAAAGAAAGAAAAAATTTCAAAAATTTTACTTATGCATGCAAATAAACGAGAGGAATTGAAATCAGCAAAAGTTGGAGATATTGTTGCTTTGGCCGGTCTGAAGTATACGACTACTGGTGAGACATTATGTGCTGAACATAAACCAATTATTTTTGATCTAATGGATTTCCCTGAAGCTGTTATCTCTATAGCTATTGAACCTAAAACATCAAGTGATGAGGAAAAACTTGTAAGCGCTCTAGAAACATTAAAAATAGAAGATCCTTCTTTTGAGTTTAAAAACAATAAGGAAACAGGACAACTTCTGATTTATGGTATGGGTGAACTTCACCTTGAAATTATTGTTGATAGACTTACAAGAGATTTTAAGGTTGGAATAAATGTAGGAAGACCACAAGTTAGTTACAGAGAGAGTATAGTTTCTGAAAGAATTGAGGAAGAAACATTTAATAAAGAAGTAAGTGGTAAAGTTCAATTTGGACATTGTAAATTGAAAATTTCACCTTATGATTTTCAAAGTGGTGTCAAATTTGAAAGTATCCTTACAAAGCGTGATATTCCACAAAGTTATATAGATGAAATTGAAAAAAGTATACTTAACACTGCTCCTGGTGGAGCTTTAGCAGGCTACCCTTTCATAAATATTAAAGCAACATTGATTGAGGCAAAATTTGACGAGGTAAATTCAATTGAGCTGGCCTATGCGATTGCAGCATCTAAAGCTTTTACCGAAGCATGCAGAAAAGCAGGACTATGTTTATTAGAGCCGATTATGGACTTAGAAGTTGTTACACCTACAGAGTACAATGGAGAAGTTATTGCTGATGTAAATGCAAAAAGGGGCAAAATACTTGGAATGGAACCTAAAGGCGAAAAAGAGCAATTAAAGGCAGAGGTTCCTTTAGCAGAAATGTTTGGGTATAGTACAGATCTAAGATCGAAGACTCAAGGTAGAGCAAATTTTTCTATGACATTTAAAAAGTATGAAGAGATACCCTCAACCTTGGCCAAGAAAATTTTAGAGAAAAGAGGAATTTATATTTAGGATGCATAATATATTTTCAAAAAAAGTTAAAAAAAAAGAGTTTTAACTTGACAGGGGGCCTCAAAAAAAATAGATAACTGTGATCTAAAAAAGAGAAGGAAGAAAAATGAAAGCGACTCGTTTAAGAATCAAACTTAGAGCGTATGATTACAAATTACTAGATGTTTCTGTAGATGAAATTGTGCAAACCGCAAAAGATACCGGTGCAAGAGTTGCTGGACCAATACCTTTGCCAACAGAAATAAATAAATTTACAGTACTACGATCTCCTCACAAGGATAAGAAATCCAGAGAGCAGTTTGAAATGAGAACTCATAAGAGATTGATAGATATATTAGAACCTACTCAACAAACAATAGATAGTCTAATGAAGTTAGACTTGTCATCAGGTGTTGATGTAGAACTTAAATACTAGTTTACAAATTGAGCGCTTTCTCTTAGATTGATCGCTCTTTAAGTTAATAACCATGTATGCATCCCTTAGAGTAGGGTGATGCTATGGAGGAATAAATGTCTGAAAATGCTAAAGTAGATCTATCTGCTTTTTATGCAAAAAAAGCGGGTATGACCAGAATTTTTGATGAGCAGGGTAATCATATTCCTGTTACTGTTATCGAATTAATTCCAAATTTCATATCTCAAGTTAAAACCTCTGAAAAAGAAGGCTATACTGCCTATCAAGTTACATATGGAAATAAGCGTGAAAAATTAGTAAATAAACCTACTAAAGGTATTTTAGCTAAGGCCAAAATAGATTCAAATACTACAAAATTTTTTGAGGTTAAATCTAGTGAAGTTTCCGAGGAAAATCTTGGAAGAGAGTTGGATTTAAGCGCTTTCGAAAGTGGATCATATGTAGACATTACTGGGATCACTAAAGGAAAGGGTTTTCAAGGGACAATAAAACGTTTTAATTTTGCAGGGGGACCTGGATCACATGGTTCTCACTTTCATAGATCTCCTGGTTCAATCGGAAACAGAGCAACACCTGCTAGAGTTTTCAAACTTAAAAAAATGCCTGGACACATGGGGTCAATAAAGCAAACTACGCAAAATTTAAAAATAGTAGAAGTAAATACTGATCAAGGCTATATGTTGGTCAAAGGATCTGTTCCTGGATCTAAAAATAGCTTTGTTAAAATTTCAAAAGCTTTGAAGAAGTAAAGGTAATGGTATGACTGAGATAAACGTACTAAATTCAAAATTTGAAAACTCTGATGTGTTAAAGACTGATGTTAGTTTAACTCCAGAGAATATAAATGTTCCGGTTGTTCATCAAGTTGTAAAAGCGACACTGGCCGGAAGAAGACAAGGAAATTCTTGTACTAAAACTAGGGCTGAAGTTTCGGGTGGTGGTATAAAGCCATTTAAACAAAAAGGTACAGGGCGAGCAAGACAAGGTTCAATTCGTTCAGCAATTCAAGTTGGAGGAGGGAGAGCTCATGGCCCAAAACCAAGAAATTATGACCAAAAAGTTAATAAAAAAGTGGCTATTAAAGCAATTCAATCTGTAATCGCAGATAAGTTGCAGGCTGGAAAATTAACTGTTGTTGAAAAATTCAATTCCGATGGTAAAACAAAATCAATGTATAAATTGTTGAGTGAAAGAGGATTGTTGCCAGCATTAGTTGTTGCTCAGGATCGAAACGATCTAGCAATTAGAGCAGCAAGAAATCTTCAATGGGGAAAAGGTCAATCAGTTGAAGGCTTCAGTGTTTATGAAGCTGTCAAATATGAAAACCTTGTAATAGAGAAGGCCGCTTTGGAAAGTCTTCTGAAAAGGTTGGTGTAATTATGTTGTTGGAAGATGTACTATTAAAACCAGTTATTACTGAAAAAGCATCGGTTGTTACAGAAGAGACAAATCGATATGGATTCCAGGTTGCTTTAAAGGCCAATAAATTTCAGATAAAAAATGCTGTAGAGAAACTCTACGATGTGAAAGTACTTGATGTTAAAACAAGTGTAAGGCCAGGCAAAATGAAAAGATTTGGCAAAAGTGTAAAAAAATCACAAAAATCAAAAAGAGCTTTTATAAAATTGGCCGAAGGCCAGAAAATTGAGTTCTTTAGCGGTATTTAAAACGTTGTAAAAGTTGAGGTAGATATGGGAATCAAAAAATTTAAGCCTACAACACCTTCTAGAAGGGAAATGGCCGTTTTAAACAGCGATGAACTTACTAAAGGTGTCAAGGTGGAAAAATCACTTCTGGCACCACAGAAAACAATTGCTGGAAGAAATAATTATGGGAGAATTACGACTCGTCATAGAGGCGGTGGTGCGAAAAGAAGATACAGGGTTATTGACTTTAAGAGAAATAAATTGGATATTCCTGCAACTGTTAAGGCCATTGCATATGATCCTAATAGAACATGTAATATTGCACTACTTGCGTATGCGGATGGGGAAAAAACTTATATTCTTGCACCGCTTGGTTTAAAAGTTGGGGACAAAGTAATATCGTCACCTAATGCAGATATTACTGTTGGTAATGCAAAACGCTTAAAGGACATCCCAGTAGGGACTCTTGTTCACAATATAGAGCTAAATCCGGGAGCTGGTGGTCAACTTGCTCGTTCTGCAGGAAGTTATGCTCAAGTTATGGCAAAAGAGGGAATTGAAATACTTTTGAGACTACCTTCAGGAGAGCTTCGAAAAGTAAAAGATACTTGTATGGCGACTATCGGTCAGGTTGGAAATCTTGACCATGAAAAGCGAAATCTTGGTAAAGCGGGAGCTACACGTCATTTGGGTATCAGACCAACGGTACGTGGTGTTGCAATGAACCCAGTAGATCACCCACACGGAGGGGGAGAAGGTAGAACGTCAGGAGGTAGACATCCTGTATCACCTTGGGGCTTGCCAACAAAGGGATACAAAACAAGAAAAAATAAAAGAACTGAAAAGTTCATCGTTAAAAGACGTAAAAAATAAATAGGGAGTTGAAGTTATGGCCCGTTCATTAAAAAAAGGACCATTTGTTGATGAGCATTTGTTGAGAAAGGTTATGGCCCTACAAGACGATAGTGGAAAAGCAAATAAGGTAATAAAAACTTGGTCGAGAAGATCTACGATAGTTCCAGAGTTTATTGGCCTCACATTTGCGGTTCATAACGGGAAAAAATTTATACCTGTTTATGTTACAGATAATATGATTGGACATAAACTTGGTGAGTTTTCTTTAACGAGAACATTCTACGGACATGGTGCCGATAAGAAAAATAAAAAGTAATAGGAGCTCTAAATGGCCATTTTAGTAAAAAATAGAAGAGTTGGCGTGGCACCTAGAAAGGTAAGGGCCGTTTGTGACTTAATTCGAAAAAAGAAGGCTTCAGATGCATTAAAAGTATTAAGATTTTGTGAGAAGAAAGAGATTTCTTTGATGCTCACGAAACTTATTAATAGTGGACTAACTATTGCTTCTGATTCGGAAAAATATGACATAGATAATTTAATTATCTCAAAAATATCTGCTGATGATGGACCTACTCTGAAGAGAATTCGCCCGAGAGCGCAAGGTAGGGCTTTTCGAGTAAGAAAAAGAACGAGTCATGTAACAGTTGAACTTAAAGAAGCGTAGGTGAGAAATGGGTCAGAAAGTACATCCATATGGTTTTAGATTAGGTTATATTAAAGGTTGGCATTCTACATGGTATGACAAGAAAGGTTATGCTAGTAAATTGCATGAAGATCTAAAGATTAGACAATATATAGAAAAAGAAATGAAAAATGCAGCAGTTGCAAAAGTTGACATTGACAGAACTTCTGATCAAGTAAAAGTCACTGTACATACTGCCAAGCCTGGTGTGGCCATTGGTAAAAAAGGTACAGGTATTGACAAAATTAGAAATGAACTTAAAAAGCTTACCACAGGTAGTGTCATTTTTAATATTCAAGAAGTTAAAAGACCAGATGCGCACGCCAAATTAATTGCAGAAAATATTGCTTCACAGCTCGAAAAACGTGTTGCTTTTAGAAGAGCTATGAAAAAAGTAATGCAGTCTGCCTTTAGAGCGGGTGTTAAAGGTATCAGAGTTAGAACTGCTGGTCGACTTGGTGGAGCAGAGATGGCCCGATCAGAAGGATATACAGAGAGAAAGGTTCCTCTACATACACTTAGAGCTGATATTGATTATGATACTGCAGAGGCCCATACAACTTACGGGAAAATTGGTGTAAAAGTGTGGGTATATAAGGGTGAAATTTATAAATAACCACTGGTTTGAGGTGAAAAATGCTAAGTCCAAAAAAAGTTAAATGGAGAAAACAACAGAAAGGAAGAATGAAGGGTAAGGCTTACCGTGGAAATACTATCACCTTTGGTGAGTATGCCTTGCAAGCTACTAGCTGTGGTTATATAACGAACAGACAAATTGAATCTGCCCGTATTGCGATAAATAGACGTGCTAAAAGAGGTGGAGATGTATTTATAAAAATTTTCCCAGATAAAGTTCTGACTAAAAAGCCAGCAGAAGTGAGAATGGGAAAAGGAAAGGGTTCTCCAGAAAAGTGGGTCGCTGTAGTGAAGCCTGGAAGAGTTCTTTTTGAAATATCTGGAATAGAGAAGGAAGCAAGTATAGATGCGTTAAGACTTGCTTCATATAAACTCCCCGTTAAAACAAAAATTATTTCTAAAGAAACTCAGGCGTAGTTTTTTGCAGTTTGGAGAAGATAATGTTGAAGTTAAGCGAAATTAAAGAGATGGATGTAAAGTCGATAGATTTAAAGTTGGCAAGTGTACGTAAAGAGTTGTTCAATTTAAGAATTCAAAAAGGTACTTCTGGAGTAGAAAAACCACACTTATTTAAAACTTTAAAGAAAGATATTGCTAGATTGCTGACTGTTAGAAAGCTTAAAGGTGAATAATATGAGTACAGATGTAAAAAAGTTTAAGAGGCGTTTAACTGGTGAAGTTGTTAGTAATGCAAATGATAAAACTATCGTTGTAAATGTAGCAAGAAGATATAAACATCCAAAATACAGTAAATTTGTAACAAAAACAAAAAAGTATCACGCACACGATGAAAAAAATGAAGCTAATGTAGGTGATACTGTAACAATTATCGAATCAACACCATTTTCTAAATTAAAAAAATGGCAGTTGATGAACATTAGGTAGTAAGGAGAGTTGAACAATGATACAGATGCAAAGCAAACTAGATGTAGCTGACAACTCTGGTGCAAAAGAAGTAAAGTGTGTGAAAGTTTTGGGTGGATCAAAAAGGATGTCTGCTAGCTTGGGAGACATTATAGTTGTTGCGGTTCAACAAGCTCAACCTGGTGGAAAAATTAAAAAGGGCGAAGTGAAGAAGGCAGTAATAGTTCGAACATCATACCCTTTGAGAAGAGAAGATGGTTCTTACATTAGTTTTGATAATAATAGTGTCGTTATTTTAAATAATAATAATGAACCAATAGGCACTCGTATATTTGGGCCAGTTGCACGAGAGTTGAGAAATCGAAATTTCACAAAAATATGCTCTTTGGCACCTGAAGTTCTATAATTAATTGGTAGGGTTGTTATGCAAAAGCTTAAGTTGAATGATGAAGTAGTAGTTTTGACCGGAAAAGATAAAGGTAAAACTGGTAAAATTAAAAGAATTAACTTTAATAAGGGTAAGGTTCTTGTTGAAAATGTGAACGTTGTAAAAAAAGCGATACGTCCAACTCAACAAAATCCAGATGGTGGCCTCATAGATGTTGAAGTACCTGTGCACATTAGTAATGTGGCTGTAATTAGTCCAAAAACAAAAAAAGCAACACGAGTTAGGATCGAAACGAAAGATGGTAAGAGAGTTCGAATCGCTGTTTCTTGTGGCAGTGTCCTAGTATAAGGTGGTGAGAGATGAGCAGATTAGGTGAATTATACAAAAATGAAGTGGCCGGCAAAATGAGAGATAAGTTTGGTTACAAGAATGTAAATCAAATTCCTAAATTTGAAAAAGTTGTCGTTAACTGTGTTACCAAAGATGCTGTTTCAAACGGAAAAGTAGTCGAGAGTATATCTAAGGATCTCGGTTTAATCACCGGACAAAGACCGGTTGTGGCCAGAGCTAAAAATTCAATTGCAGGATTTAAACTAAGAGAGGGGCAAGCATTAGGGGCTTCAGTTACTCTTCGCGGTGAAAGAATGTTTGAATTTTTAGAAAGATTAATTTCTCTCTCTCTTCCTAGAGTTAGAGATTTCAGAGGTGTTTCAAGTAAGGGTTTTGATGGCCGTGGAAATTATACTTTAGGCTTAAAAGAGCAAATTATTTTCCCTGAAATCAATTATGATCAAGTTGATAAAATTAGAGGAATGGGGATTACGATAGTAACTTCTGCAAATACAAATGAAGAAGGAAAAGAATTATTAACACTGATTGGAATGCCATTCGGTAAGTAATAGGAAAGGTTAATGTTATGGCGAGACTAGCGAAAATTGTTGCATCTAAAAAAACTCCCAAATTTGCAGTTAGACAAAGAAATCGATGTGAAGTTTGTGGAAGACCACGTGGTTTTTTAAGACAGTTTAAACTTTGTAGAGTTTGTTTTAGAACCCTTTCTTTGAAAGGGATGTTACCTGGCGTTAGAAAGTCAAGCTGGTAGTAAGTAGGAGATTTAAGTTATGATGACAGATCCAGTAGCAGATATGCTAACAAGAATGAGAAATGCTATTCAAGCGGGCCATGACAGGGTTGAGTTTCCTGCAAGCAAGCTGAAAGCAAGTGTTTGCAAAGTTTTAAAGGATGAAGGTTATATACGTTCTTTTAAAATTATTGCTAAGGCAGCAAATGATATAAAAATAAAGGTACTCCTTAAGGAAAATGCAATCCTTGGGTTAGAAAAATATTCTACACCTGGTCTAAGGCAGTATAGAGGCTATAAATCACTACCAAGAGTTATATCGGGGTTAGGGATTTCAGTTGTCTCTACTTCGCAAGGTGTGCTTTCTTCACGTGAGGCCAAGAAAAGAAAAGTTGGTGGTGAAGTAATTTGTAATGTTTGGTAGGAGTTGAAAATGTCAAGAATTGGAAAAAACCCAGTTGTATTACCTGATAAAGTAGAAGTTAAAATAAACGGTGGAGAGGTATTGGCCAAGGGACCAAATGGACAACTCAACTTTACATTTCCACAGAATGTTACAATAGAACAAGTTGGGAAAGAAATTGTAATTAAGCCTTTGAATGACTCTAAAGAATCTAGGTCAATGTGGGGTACAGCACGAACAATTATTAATAATATGGTAACGGGCGTAAGTTCTGGATTTACTAAATCACTCGAATTTAATGGTGTCGGTTATAAAGCAAGTGTGAATGGAAAAGAGCTTGTTTTGAATTTAGGATATTCTCATCCAATAAATTATGAACTTCCTGAAGGTATCTCAGCAAAAGTGAATAAGAATATAATAGATATAATCGGTGCAGATAAAGAACTTGTAGGATTTGTTGCGGCAAAAGTTCGATCATTCAGACCTCCAGAGCCTTACAAGGGGAAAGGAATAAAGTACCTTAATGAAAATATTATTAGAAAGGCCGGAAAAACAGGTGCTAAAAAATAGTTAATTAGAGGATATTGTTATGAGAAAGCCTATAGGCAAAATTAAAAATGAGTCACTGGTAAAAAGGGTACGAAGAAAGCTCTCAATTCGTAAAAAAGTTAGTGGGCAAACAGATAGACCAAGAATTTGTATTAATAAAACAAATAAGCATATAATCGCTCAAGTTATTGATGATAATGAAAGCAAAACCCTATTCTCGGTTTCTACATTTGGGAAAAATTCTGTTCCAAGTGCAAAAGGAAACGTAGAGGGAGCAAAACTTCTTGGTAAAAAACTTGCCGAGGATCTAAAAAATGCCAAAATTGAAAAAGCTGTATTTGATAGAAATGGATATAAGTACACCGGGATTATTGCTGCATTGGCAAACAGCGTAAGAGAAAATGGAATTAACATTTAATTGAGGAAATCACCAAAGAGGATGAAATGACTGAGGAAAATACAAAAGCAGAAAATACTGATGTTGAGTCACAAGTGAAAGAGAAGAAAACTGCTAGAAAACCAAAGGCAAGCAAAAAAATGGCTGCGCCAGTGAATCCAGATATGGAGGAAAAGGTTGTTGCCGTTAATAGAGTTGCCAAAGTTGTCAAGGGAGGGCGTAGATTTTCATTCTCAGCTCTCATTATTGTAGGTGATCGAAAAGGTAATGTTGGATATGGACTTGGCAAGGCTAAAGAAGTTCCTGAAGCTATTAGAAAAGCAACACAATCAGCTAGAAAAAATATGATTAAGGTTCCCGTAGACAAAGGCACAATTCCTCATAGTGTTTTAGGTGAGTTTGATGCAGGTAAAATTCTCTTTAAGCCTGCCGCTGAGGGTACAGGAGTTAAAGCTGCTGGTGCTTGTAGGTCTATTTTAGAACTTGCCGGAATTAAAAACGTATTAACAAAATCTTTGCGTGGAAATAATCCACACAATATTGTAAAAGCAACGTTTCAAGGACTAAAGCACTTAAGATCCGTTGAAGATATTGCTAAAATTAGAGGAATTGATCCTGCACGCGCGAGAGTAAAATAAGCGGAGTAAACTATGACCAATAAAACAATCACAGTAAAATTAAAGAAAAGTATAATTGGATGTACAGACAAACAAGTGGCCACAGTAAAGGGTTTAGGTCTACGCAAGACAGGTAGTTCAAAAACTCTAGAAAATACTCCTGCGGTTAGAGGAATGATAAAAAAAATCATTCATATGTTAGAAGTACAAGAGTAAATATTTGAGGATATAATTATGTTGACACTGAATAATTTGAAGAGCCCTAAAGGGTCAGTGAGAAAGAATAAGAGAATTGGTCGTGGACAAGGATCTGGTCAGGGAACTCAGGCCGGTAAAGGACACAAAGGTCAAAAGGCCAGAGGTGGCGGAGGAACAAGAATTGGTTTTGAAGGTGGATCAATGCCTCTGTATATGAGACTCCCTAAAAAAGGTTTCTCAAATGCTCCTTTCAAAGAAGAATTCGCTGAAATCTCGCTTAGCAAAATTGAAAAGAAATTAGATGGAGAAGTTACGCGAGAATTACTAATAAAGTCTGGATTACTAAAAGGACAAGATAAGCATAGATCTATAAAGGTTTTAGCAAATGGAGAACTTACAAAGCCATTAAAATTTAGTGGTTCAATAAAGTTTTCTAAAAGTGCAAAAGAATTAATTGAGAAGGCTGGCGGATCAATCGAGGAATAAAAGGAATACTATGTCTAATGCTCAGGGAAAGTTTGATGAGCTCAAGAAAAAAATTGCTTTCACACTCTTGTTACTTATAGTATACAGAATGACCGCACAGGTGCCTGTCCCTGGAGTAGATCCTACGGCACTTAAAAGCTATTTTGCACAATCGGGTGGGGGATTGTTTGACTTATTCAATACTTTTGTAGGTGGTTCGCTAAAACGTTTTTCAATTCTCGCGCTAGGTATTATGCCCTATATCACGACTTCAATTATATTTAGTCTTCTTGGAGAAGCAGTTCCGCAAATTGCTGAGTTGCAAGAAGATAGTGAGGGACATAAAAAAATTCAAAAGTGGACAAGATATGCAACTGTAGTTTTATGTTGTATCCAGGGATACGGGATGGCCGCAGTGTTTGAAGGTTTTAAAAGCCCTAGCGGAGCGATGGTCGTGCCTGAACCAGGATTTATTTTCAAATTCACAGCTATGATAACACTAGCAGGAGGAACTATGTTTCTCTTATGGCTTGGTGAAAGAATAACTGAGTATGGTTTGGAAAATGGTGTGTCACTTATTATTTTCGCAGGTATTGCTGTTGCACTACCAGCTGAGTTGTATCAAAAGATTACCCTCTATCGAAATGGTGAACTTGCAGGAACTACATTATTAATTACAATTGCAGTAATCGTTGTAGGTTTTTACATCGTATCGTTTATTGAAAGCTCCTATAGGAGTATACCTGTCCAGTATGCTAAAAAAGTTGTAAATAATAGGGTATACGGAGGAACACAAAATCTTCCTGTCCGTGTTGATACAGGTGGTGTTATGCCTCCGATACTAGCTTCATCCTTACTTGCAGCTCCAGCGACATTCGCATCATTTGTTTCGAAAGAAAGTGCTATTCATCCATACTTACAGACTGTTCAGCAGTCTTTGGCGCCAGGAAATATTTTATTTAATGTATTGTTTGGTTTACTAATTGTTTATATGACTTATTTCTATGCACCAATACAATTTAAAACTAAAAAAATATCGGAAATGCTTCAGAAAAATAATGCATTTGTACCTGGTATAAGAGCTGGAGCAAAGACTCAAGAGTTTTTGGATTTTGTATTGAACAGATTATCTTTTTTTGGAGCCATTTTTTTGGTAATTATTTGTATTCTTCCTACAATTTTAACAGGAAATGCAACAAGGTTTAGTGGGACTTCCTTGCTGATTCTTGTTTCTGTCTCAATTAGAGTAATGATGAATATTCAATCATTTTCTTACTCAGACCGTTATGAAACTGCCTATAAATCAAGAGGTAAGTACAACGGCAATAACCGAAGGTTTTGACTATGCGGCCTAACTTAATTCTACTTGGTGCACCAGGCTCTGGTAAAGGAACGCAAGCTTCACTTTTGGTACAAAATGAAGGATATTCTCATGTATCTACAGGCGATCTACTCAGAAAGGAAATAACTGAAGAGTCGGAACTTGGGAAAAGAGTCAAAGACATTATGGAAAAAGGTGATCTTGTTGATGACCACACTGTCTTACAGTTGTTGACCAAAAATTGTAATTTGCAAGAAAACTCATATATCTTCGATGGATTCCCCAGAAATTTTGAACAAGCGAAACTTCTTGAAGAAAATGTATTAAATGGATCCAAAACCTATGCAATTTACTTTCATATAGATCTTGAAGTGTTAATTACCAGACTCATAAACAGAAGAACTTGCAAGGATTGTGGTGCGATTTTTAACCTACTTACTAAACCACCTTTAAAAAATGGTACATGTGATATTTGTGGTGGCGTAAATTTGGATCAGAGAAAAGATGATAACGAGGAAAGTGTTAGGAATCGCTTGGATGTATTCAAGTCGACTATAGGCCCTATGCTAGAACTCTATGAAGGAATGGGAATTTTAAAAAAGGTTGACGCTTCGGCGAATCCTGGAGAAGTAACTAAAGAAATTAATAGTATTTTGGAATAAAAATTCCAAATATACGTAAGTATTTTTGAAAATTGATATTAACTGCTTGCATATTTGAGACATTGTATATATACAAGCAAAACGTTATAGGTAGGATGAATGGCCGAAAACGACACGATTGAAGTAGAAGGTGAGGTTGTCGAATTGTTGCCAAATACGAAGTTTAAAGTAAAACTTCCAAATGGTCATCAAGTAATAGCTCACATTAGTGGGAAGATGCGCATGCATTTTATAAAAATCCTACCAGGTGATAAAGTTTTAGTAGAGATAAGTAAATATGATCTTAAGAAGGGTCGCATAGTTTATCGTAGTAAAGGTAGATAGAGGTTGTTATGAAAGTAAGATCGTCTGTAAAAAAGATGTGTAAAGATTGTAAAGTGGTAAAGAGAAGAGGCGTTTTAAGAGTTGTTTGTAAAACGAATCCAAAACATAAACAAAAGCAAGGGTAGTAGGAGTTAGAGATGGCTAGAATTCTTGGTGTTGATATCCCTAGAAATAAAGTTATGAGAATTGCACTTCAGGCGCTCTACGGTGTAGGCCCTAAAGTTGCAGAAAATGTTTTGAAAGAAACGAATGTTCCTTTAGAATCAAGTTCAAATGATCTTACAGAAGAACAAGTTCAAAGTATTCGTAAATGTCTCGAAGAACAATACACTGTCGAAGGGGATCTAAGACGTGAGGTTGGATTAAATATTAAGAGACTAAAAGATCTTGGTTGCTACAGGGGGATACGTCATAGAAAAGGACTTCCTGTTAGAGGTCAGAGAACACATACAAATGCAAGAACAAGAAAAGGTCCTGCAGTTGCGATAGCTGGTAAGAAATCAATCAAATCGATGAAGTAATGAGGTAAGAGATGGCTAAGAAAGTTGCAGTAAAAAAGAAAGTTAAAAAAAATATATCGCATGGGATTTGTCATATTCAGGCGTCTTTTAATAATACGATCGTAACATTCACTGACCCTCAAGGGAAAGCGTTATCATGGTCTAGTTCAGGGCAGCTTGGTTTCAGAGGTTCAAAAAAATCGACACCATTTGCTGCGCAACAGGCTTCTGTGGAAGCAGCTAAAGGTGCAATGGAGCATGGTTTAACATCTGTAGATGTAAGAGTGAAGGGACCTGGAGCAGGAAGAGAAAATGCAATTAGAGCACTTTTAACGGCTGGATTAAAAATAACATCTGTTGCAGATAGAAGTCCAATTCCACATAATGGATGTCGTGCTCCAAAGAGAAGAAGAGTTTAACATAAGGTAGGGTAGTAGTTATGGCCAGATATGTAGGATCAGTTTGTAAGTTATGTAGAAGAGAAGGGGAGAAACTTTTTTTAAAAGGTTCTCGATGTTATACAGATAAATGTTCTATCGAGAGAAGACCATATCCGCCAGGTCAACACGGTCAAAGAAGAGCGAAGATTTCTGACTTTGGTGTGCAATTAAGAGAAAAGCAAAAGCTTAAGAGATTATATGGTTTACAAGAGAAACCAATGAGAAACCTCTTTGATGTCGCAATTAGAATGAAAGGCGTTACAGGTGAGAATCTACTTTCTCTATTAGAAAGAAGATTTGACAACGTTATTTATAGGCTAGGTTTTGCAGCTTCTAGAAGTGAGGCAAGACAATTGGTTAAGCACTATCATTTTAGCATAAATGGCAAGAAGACTAATGTACCATCAATGAAAATTTCAAAAGGTGATACTATTCAACTTATAGAAAAATCGAAAGAATCAAAAAAGTTAACTGGTTCACTTGAAGCTAATAGCGTAAGAGAAATTCCGGCTTGGCTAGAATTGGATAAGAATTCATTTAAGGCAGTTGTCAAAGATCTTCCAAAAAGAGAAGATGTTACCTCTCAAATTGAGGAAAGACTTGTCGTAGAACTTTATAGTAAATAATTTTTTCAGGAGAAATATCCAATGGTTGATAAATTTGTATCAAAAAACTGGAGCAGCTTAATAAGACCAGTTGCTTTAGAGATTGACAGTGATACTCTAAGTGCAAATTATGGAAAGTTTGTTGCAAAGCCACTCGAAAGGGGTTACGGTCAAACTCTTGGAAACTCCCTGAGAAGAGTTTTGCTTTCTTCTTTGCAAGGTGCAGGTATTATTGCAATACGCATAGATGGTGTTGCACATGAGTTTGGAACTATTAACAATGTTAAAGAAGAAGTTTCAGAGATAATTCTTAATCTCAAAGAAGTTAAATTTAAATTAAATGATAAAGAAGATGTTGTTCTAACACTTGATAAGACAGGTGAAGGGCCAGTAACAGCAGGAGATATTACAGAGGTTTCAGGCATAGAAGTTTTAAATACGGACCATGTCATTGCCAATATTTCTTCTGGTGGTTCACTTAAAATTGAGTTAAAAGTTGCTAGAGGTAAAGGTTACCAAACAGCTGTAGATAATAAAGAGACAAATGAACTTCCAATTGGTTGGATATATCTTGATACACTCTTCTCTCCAGTACAGAGGGTTAACTATACTGTCACTAACTCAAGGGTTGGTAAAAGAACGGACTATGACAAATTAAGTCTCGAGGTTTGGACTAATGCCGGTGTGAATCCCCAAGATGCTGTTGCATATTCTGCAAAAATATTAAGAGATCAATTGTCTGTTTTCTTAAATTTTGAAGACGAGGAAGAAATTGCAAGGCTTGAAAATAAGCCTCAAAAGACTCAATCAGTTGCTAACAGTGCGCTTTTAAAACCAGTTTCAGAACTTGAGCTGTCAGTTAGATCTGCGAATTGTTTACAAAATGCAAATATAAAGTATATTTATGAATTAGTTTCAAAAACAGAAGGCGAAATGCTTAGAACTAAGAACTTTGGGCGTAAGTCTCTTAATGAGATAAAAGAAATACTTACAAATATGGGACTTGGTCTAGGTATGAAAGTTGATTCAGTGATGAAGGAAATTCAGCAGCAAAAAAAAGAAGAACAAAATTAATGTTGTAGTGATGAGGTTGTAGATATGAGACATCAGAAAAGAAAATATAGAATTGGGACGAGTCCTTCACATCGAAAAGCTATTGTTAAAAGCTTAGCAGTTGGAATTATTGAGCATGGAAATATTAAGACTACTCATGCAAAATGTAAGGCAATCCAGCCTATTATAGAAAAACTAATAACAATTGCGAAAGTTGATTCGGTAGCAAATAGACGACTTGTCTATTCAAAATTGAACAATAAAACGGCCGTTAGGAGACTATTTGACGAGGTAGCTCCTTTGTATAAAGAAAGAAATGGTGGATATACAAGAGTTTTAAAGCTGGCCGAAGCTCGAGTTGGTGATAATGCTCCACAAAGCATAATTGCATTAGTTTAATTTAACATAAAGATTTCAAAAGTAGTTTTTTAAAAGGCCTTCAAACTTATTTGAGGGCTTTTTTTTATGCAATATGAAAAAAGAACGACAAGGAATATTTTCTTTTTATAAAATAGCTATAATTGCCTTTGTAATGGCCTCAACTCTCTTGTATTCGATTTTTTCAAAAAAACTTATTACAGACATTTCAAAAGAATCAAAATCTTTTATTTTGAACACAATGCCTAATTTATATGCAGAATATGTTGATAATAATCTTACATTGAATACTACAACTATTTTAGGTGGAAAAAGGGAAGTTTATGTTATTCACTTTTGGGGATCTTGGTGTGGGCCATGTGAAGCTGAATTTCCTGAACTGATTGAATTTGCAAAAAAACTTAAGGACTCAAATGTAGATTTTATATTAATTGCTGTTAACGATGAAATTGTTTCTATTAAAAAATTTTTAAAGCGTTTTGGTGAATTACCTTCAAATATTCAAATTGCAATTGATAATTCAGGTCAAAGTATGAAAAACTTTGGAACGATTAAAGTACCTGAAACGTATTTTTTTGATAAACGTGGAAGTAGCATAAGTAAATACATTGGCCCTCAGGATTGGTCCAACCCATATTTCCTTTCACAAATTACAAAATTTACAAATATTTAAGTTTAACGGTCTTGTATTAAATTGATTAAATTCTATGCATTTTCCATATGAAAATATCACTTTTTAAGTATTTTCAACCTTAAGTTTGTTTCTTTTTTGCCGAAAAGTTAAACAGTTGGTGTCAAATCCAGGAGTAAATGATGATCAATTGGAAAGAAATTAGTGAACTTCATGTAATAGCAAAGCTGGAAGAAATACTTAATGAGTGGTTTGGTGTAGAAGTTTTGTTCGCCGATGAACATTATAAAGTAAAAAGTAAGCACTTGTCTAAAGAATACGAATATAAGAACCATTTTTTTAAAGTAATGATGGATATGAATTATGGACAAGATTTTTTAGAACAAGATGTAGAAAAAACAACAGATTCTTTGTTATCAACAGATGAGTCTACTCTGGTTTTTGAAAGCCATTTTCGAAATATTAGGGGTGTTGCTCGAAAAGTAGACAATGAAGGAGAGTTTTCAGGTACAGTTATAGCATTTCCGTTTATTATGGAATCCGTAAGTGCCGAGGAAATCGATACTATTGTCCAGAAAATGGTTGAGGCCGGTGCAGATGAAGAAGATGCTAAAACCTCTGTGAATGGGTTACAGAAACTTAGTCAAAAAGATAAGCAATATCTTGTTGAGTTAATGGATTTGGTGGGAGATGAAATTAAAACATTTCACCATGAGATATCTAAGAGAGAAGAGAGAATTCATGAACTCAATTCAGAGCTTGGTGAAAAATTTCGATATCACAACATGATAGGTAAATCTAAGAAGATGCAAGCGATTTATCATCTTCTTGAAAAAATATCTACATCTGAATCTTCCGTTTTTATACAAGGAGAAAATGGTACTGGTAAAGAATTAGTCGCTAAGGCCGTCCACTATTCCTCTCCTAGGAAAAACAATACTTTTCTAGCTGTAAACTGTTCAGCATTCAACGATAATCTATTAGATTCAGAACTTTTCGGACACGTTAAAGGCGCTTTCACTGGTGCAATCAAAGACAAAAAAGGTCTTTTTGAACAAGCAAATGGTGGAACACTTTTTTTAGATGAAATAGGGGATACGAGTTTATCCATGCAAGTAAAGCTATTACGAGTTCTTCAAGAAGGTACTTACTTACCAGTGGGTGCAACTTCACCTAAAAAATCAGATGTAAGAATTATTGCTGCAACAAATAGAGACGTAAAGGAGATGATGAAAAGAGGAGATTTTCGGGAAGATTTATTTTATAGAATTAATGTAATAAATCTTAATCTACCTTCTATTAAGGAAAGACCTGAAGACATACCACTACTCATTGAATATTTTCTTGATAAAAGATGTGCGGAATCGGGTGTACCTAAGAAAACTATTTCGAAAAAATGTATGGAATATATGCTTGATTACCATTGGCCAGGAAATGTAAGGGAGCTAGAAAATGAAGTTGAAAGACTTGTTGTTCTTGCTGGTGAAGATAAGATGATTCAAGCTGATAATCTAAGCCCTAGGATTCTTGAGTCATCTCAAGAAACTGGCCCTGCCCAAACCAGGGGAGTTAATACAAATGGCACATTGAAAAATGCTTTAGAAGAGCTTGAAACTATTATGATACGCGAAGGGTTGAAGAGATGTAACTTCAACAAATCGAAGCTTGCAAAGGAGTTAGGAATATCAAGAGCTTCACTTATCATGAAAGTTGATAAATATGGGCTTGATAAAAGAAAAAAGGCCGCAGGAGAATAGGTCATAGTTCTTATGGCCAATAAAATCTAACTTCAATAAATAATATTTATATAAACAAAATTATTATCTACCTAGAATTATAAATATATTGGAAATAAATTTTTTTTAGACATGTCAACTCCATGAAATTATACATGACTAATCACTTTTAATAAAGGTCGTGTATGAGTTTCTTCAAAATCATATTTTTTTCTTCAATATTTATTATTCAAGCTTTGTGTGTAGAAGATCATGACACTGTGTATTATTCAAGTGAAGAGATTGAGATACTACAAAATAGAAAATACGTTTCAGAGATCCGATATGGAGATTCATTTGAAAGTATGGAAAAATTAACTAAGGCGAGTGAATTTCATGAATTATTCAACAAAAGCGTACCAAATCAACAACACATAGGTTTAGCGGTTCGAAATAAACTTTTATATTATCTTGAAACATTTTCAACTAATCAGCTTTCTCCTGTACATCTTTCTCTTTTGGGTTTGCCTGACAACGGAAAAATAGCTGTATCAAGTTTACTTTCTGAATTTTTACCTGTTTACACCTATAATCTTGATAGACTTGTAAACACAAAAGATTTCAATGATTTTTATAATTTTCTAATTTCAAATAACATTATGGATGACGAATTTCCAAAAATTCTTGTACTTGAGGGGTTAGAAAAAATAAGGGAAACCCTCATTAAGGATGGTAAACGTATATCTGTCCAAAATCCATTTTTTAGCATGATAAAGTCTATATTACTTTCAGGAGGACTTCCACACGCAATTGAATTAGGAAATCCGAGTTATCGACTCTCAAATGTTTTTATAATTTCAACGATAGATTTACCAGAAGATGTGATTGTAAAAAACATGCAGGTTCAAATTGAAGATGAATTAATTTCAGATAAGAGTTATTTCGATTTTTTTAAAGATATGATTAATGATTCAAGTCTTAAACGTTCAGTTTTAAGAGATTTGTTTCAACAGGATTCAATTGGAGTTATAGAGAAAGATGTTGTTGTTTTTAATCATTATGAAAAAGAACATTTAATTGAGATGATAACTTTTTGGCTAAAAAATACAATGAAGAACTTTCCTCGTCGATATTTGCATCACTCTGGGAATCATTATGATCAGTATAGAATGACTAATATAAATGATTTTGCGCATTTCTTTTATGAGAAATATAAGACAGAAGGTGATGGATTTTCATCACTTAGAACAAAAATAATTCATTCTTTTGAACAAGTACTATTTTTTGCAGAAAAAGCAACACTTAGTTTAGCGAGAATAGAGAATACAAATTATTTATTTGATTTTTCTGGGGATGTTAAAAGAAAGATCATTTTGTCTCTTGATAACAAGAATCAGGAGATAAATATTAAAATTTCTTCAAAGGTAGATGATCAAAAAATTGAGTCAAAATTTACAATGCCTTTTTTCGAAAATATTAATATGTTTGTAATACCTGGGAATTTTTCAACTCACCCTCCTCTTGAATCGTTTAATTTCGAATCAGATACTATTATTTCTGAAGCAGATATTTTGGCAAAAAGAAAATCTAGAAGTGCGACACCGGCCAGGGGGCTTAAAAAATTTATTTCTTCACAAGTTTTTGGACAAGATGAATATCTTGAAAGTTTGGAAGAAGATTTAAATTTGTTTATGACAGAAAATCAGCATTTAACAGGCAGAGCGAGAAGTCACTTCATCTTAAAATTTCCAGGGCTAGGGATAGGTAAAATTGTAAAATTGGCAGGTCAATATTTGGAATTAAAGAAAATAGAAATAGATCTTAGCGACTATAAAAACTATGACCCAAATGAGGTCTTAGATCAATTTGCACAGGATTTGAACATTAAAATTCAGAATGTAAATCCAGAGAGCGAAAAAATATTAATTTTGTTTAAAGGCTTAGAAAAATTTGATTCTGTAAATCATTTAGGATTTGAAACAGATTGGCCTATTTTAAAGGTATTGAATGATTTGTTAGAAAAAGGATTGTTTGAAATCCATACAAGTGAATCGCAATTCAAAGCAGATTTGAGACATGCATTTATTTTTTCTGTTTTTGAACTAAACTCTTCTGAAACATTTCTTTCAAACGATCCTCGAGAGTCGTCTATTGAAAATGTACTATCTTTGTATGGAAACCTGAGTAGAGATCCAATGATCATTACAAATTTTTTACAGGAAAAATTTCAAGGGCAATTATCGCCAAGCGTTTTGCACACAACTTATTTTTTGAAACCACTTAACAAAAAAGAACATAGAAGTATTATCAAGCAACAATTAAAGAAAGTACTAAAGGATAGATTTTACGATGGTAGTGAAAATATTGCGATGATCAACGTCAAACTACAAGAGTCTTATATCTCATATTTGGAAAAGGAAAGTATAATTCCTGCTGAAAATGGTAGAAATACTAGAATCGATAGTTATAATAAAATTTCAGATCATTTAGAGTTAGCACTTAAACATATTCCAAAAGAATATTCTTTAGAGCCTCTAGAGTTGCTTTTTTCATTTAATAAATCAACAAATACATATATTGCACATGTTAAGGTAAGAAATAAGAAAATTAAAATATTAGAAAAAAAGCTAAAATTAAAATATCCTAAAATTGAATCTAAAGGTAAAATTTCAATTCAGACATTAGAGACAACATTTCATGAACTAGGTCATGCTTGGGCCATGATAAGAACAGGTCAACGCTTTATTGATCTTACTTCTATTCCACAAGGAAATTATCTTGGTGCGGTCTCATATGAATTGAAGCAACAAAGTGGAGTTGATTTAATACTCGGAATTTATTCAAGCCTAGCTTCTAGATCTTTTGAACGAATGTTATTTGGAAAGAGTCCCGGTACATCTCTGTCTCATTTAAAAAAGAAGTTAGGTGTATCTCAAGATACATATGATGCGAGTTCTGATTTGTTCCATTTATTATATACTCTTGGTTCAAATCCTTATGGTGGTTCTTTGTCAAGAAATAGCACACAAACTGGAATTAATTTTCCTCAAATCTCTAAAAGTGAAATCGAGAAAATGGAAAGAATTTTAAGAGAGATGGAAGATTACATAATTGAGGATGCTTTGGCCGCACACCCAATTGAATTTTATGTTGAAAAATCTAAACTTATTGCTAAAAAAGGTACTGTTTCGGAGCAAGAATTATATCAAATTCTTGGATACTGGCCTCCTGGAATTGATAAGGATTTATTAAAACTATCTGCTACAGATAATCAAAGGGCTTCACTGCTTCTTGATGAACAAATATTAAAACATTTCGGAGATGTTTTAGAAGATCCTAGAAGTGAAGATACGATTAAGGCATCTTTATATAAACAAGGAAATACAAAAACGACCGTGAAAGAAAATATTGATAATTATGTTTCACATTTTTTAAAAATTTTAGAAAAACAATTTCTTACTGATCGTTGTGAAAGAAGCATGCTGTCATCAAAAGAATAAAAAATGATAAATCTTTAAAATATTAGCAAATATTCGACACTATGATCGTTTACGTAATGCAATCTCCATGGAAAAATGCCCGAAAATGATTCAGGGGGTTCACATGGCCAGAACTGTAGACGAAAGGCGACAAGAGTTGATGGAAATGCGCTTGCGTGCAGAGCTTGGTGGCGGCGAGAGTCGAATGTCCGCTCAGCATGATCAAGGTAAATTCACAGCTAGAGAAAGAATTGAAAGATTGACAGATCCAGGCTCTTTTATAGAGTTTGATAAATATGTGACTCATAGGTGTCATAATTTTCATATGGATAAAAAAGAAAAATATCTGGGAGATGGTGTAATCACTGGAATAGCAGATATTAATGGGAGGCGAGTAGCAATTTACTCCCAAGATTTTACATGTTGGGGTGGTTCTTTAGGTTCAGCACATGCCAAAAAAATATGTAAAATTATGGACTTTGCACTTGAAAATAGAATTCCTCTCATAGGGATTAATGATTCTGGAGGCGCTAGAATTCAAGAAGGAGTTGAATCCCTTGCTGGTTATGGAGAAATTTTTCAAAGAAATGTTCTTGCCTCTGGGGTAATCCCTCAAATTACCTTGATTATGGGACCCTGTGCAGGTGGTGCTGTATATTCTCCAGGTATCACTGATTTTGTTTTTATGGTTAAGGACAAGTCATATATGTTCGTTACCGGGCCAGATGTTATTAAAACTGTAACTCATGAAGATGTTTCTAAGGAAGAGCTCGGTGGAGCAAAAACTCACAACGAAATTTCCGGAGTTGCACACTTCATGACGGAAGATGAAGATGACTGTTTCGAAAGAGTAAGAGAACTCTTAAATTATCTTCCTCAATCAAATACACATCGACCAGATAAAAAATACACCACGGATACAGTTTTTAGGGATAATTTAAATTTAAAGAATATTATACCTGAAAGTTCAAAAAAACCTTATGATATGAAAGATATTATTGTTGAGGTTGTAGATGATGGTCACTTCCTTGAAGTTAGTAAGGACTATGCAAAGAATATGATCATCGGTTTTGCGTCTATTGGCGGGATCAGAATCGGTATTGTTGCGAATCAACCACTTTGTAATGCAGGTGTTCTCGATATAAATGCATCTACAAAGTCGGCAAGATTTATTCGTTTTTGCGATTCTTTTAATATTCCTATTCTTACTTTAGTAGATGTTCCCGGTTTTTTACCAGGAGTTGGACAAGAACATGGTGGTATCATCAGACATGGGGCCAAACTTATCTATGCCTATGCTGAAGCAACTGTTCCTAAAATTACATTAATTACCAGAAAGTCTTACGGTGGAGCATACATCGTCATGTCCTCAAAACACCTTGGTTCAGATGTTAATTTGTCTTATCCAACTGGGGAAATCGCAGTCATGGGTGCAGAAGGGGCAGTTAATGTCTTATACAAAAGAGAACTTGCAACTCTGGAAGGGAAGAAAAAAGAACAAAGACATGCAGATATTTTAAATGAATATGAAGAACAGTTTTACAATCCTTACCGAGCAGCTGAATTAGGTTTTATCGATGAAATTATATTATCTGAAGAAACCAGAAAGATGATATATCGTTTTTTGAAAGTGTCACAATTTAAGAGTGTTGAAAGACCTGCTAAAAAACATGGAAATATACCCTTATGAAAAAACGAATTTTAATTGCAAATAGAGGTGAAATCGCAAAACGTATCGCTAGGGCCGTAAGGGAACTGGGTCACATTGCAATAGGTGTATGGACAGATGCAGAACCTCACGCTTTACACTTAGAATACTGTCACGAATGGATAAAGTTAGTTGGCAAGTCAAGACAGGAAACATACCTCAATATAGATCAATGGGTTGATATAATAACTAAGTATGAAATTGATTGTGTTCACCCTGGTTATGGCTTTTTATCTGAGAATGCTGATTTTGCGAGGGCCGTAATCAATACTGGCACCATCTACATTGGTCCCAACGCTGATGCAGTTGAACTCATGGGAAATAAAGCTCTTGCTAAAATGAAAGCGAAAGAAGCTGGTGTTCCAACTTTGCCCGGAACGAAAGAGCCCGTTAAAGATCTTGAAGAGGCCGTTGTATCGGCCAAAGAAATCGGTTACCCTGTCATCATGAAGGCCATTGCTGGAGGTGGTGGCCGTGGAATGAGAATATGCTACAACGAACAAGACGTTCGCAATCAATATGATCGGGCAACCACAGAAGCAGAAGCTGCTTTTAAAAATGGTGCTCTCATACTAGAACGATATGTTGTAAATCCAAGACATATAGAAGTTCAGATAATGTCCGATGGCCGAGGGAGACATTTTCATTTTTTTGAGCGCGAATGTACAGTTCAAAGAAGACATCAAAAAGTACTTGAGGAGGCACCCTCTCCCTTTATTGGTTCTGATGAAGAACTCAGAAACCGAATATGTAATACTGCCGTGGATTTAGCTCGATCAGTTAATTACGATTCAGCTGGAACAGTTGAATTTATTGTAGATGAAAATAAAGACTTTTTTTTCTTGGAGATGAATACTCGGATTCAAGTAGAACATCCTATAACAGAGGAAATCACCGGAATTGATTTGATTGTTTGTATGATCCAAATTGCCCTTGGTGAGGATTTAGGGATCAATAATCAATCAGAAATTACACGTTCAGGACATGCTATTGAATGTAGGATTTTTGCTGAAGATCCCCTGACGCTTATGCCTGCACCAGGCAAAGTAACTGGTTTTGACGCCGTTTTTCCTCAAGGGGTACGATTTGATAATTCTCTTTTTAGAGGTCTAAATATCACTCCAGATTTTGATCCCATGGTGGGTAAGTTAATAGCTAAAGGAATAAACCGAAAAGTGGCCATAAGAAAGATGAGGTCTGCTCTACAAGGGTTAATTCTCAATGGGCTGAAAACTAATCTCCCCCTCCATAAGGCCATGTTAGAGAATAATGTCTTTTTGGAAGGAACTTATGCGAATGATTTTTTAGATACTCAAAATGTTCAAGAATCAATTGATACTGATATAAACTTGCATAAAATCTTTAAAGAAATCGCTTCTTTTGAAGCAAGAAAGTTAGGGATCTAAATGAGATACTACATAATTGATAAGAAAGACGAAATTAAAATAGATCTAATTAAAACAATTCGTCACTCGAGCGAACTCGTTGAGTTTGAATTCGAGGCCGTTATTGATAATAAAGTTGTGAAAAATGAAATTCTATTTTTAAGACAACTGGCCGGAAAATATTTTGTTTCTAAGGATCAAAAATATTGGGAGAAAATTGCCAAACAAGATTTAAGTGATCGTATTTTGAATGTTAATAGAGTTTTTGATCTTCATAGAGGATTCAAACCATCAAGCATTGGACAAGAATCTGGCGGAAATTTAGTTACTCAACTTCCTGGTAAAATTGTGAAAATTCTGGTCAAGGAAGGTCAGGAGGTTAAAGTTGGTAATACACTCGTTGTCCTTGAAGCTATGAAAATGGAAAATGAAATCAAAGCTCAAGCTGATGGGAAAATTATAAAAATTCACATAAATGAAGGCGATGTACTAGAGCAGGGGGTTTTACTGCTTGAAATGGAGTAAAGATGAGTTTTAATAGTAACCAACCACCTAATCCTGAACTTGAAAAACTACTGGCCGTAGTTATGGGAAATTTTGGCAAATTCATAACATTTATTATTGGGCTAAGTTTATTTCTGGGTGCTACAACTTGTTATTATACTGTTCAACCTGATGAACAGGCCATTCTAATAAGACTTGGGAAGTATATAGGTACGTATGGGCCAGGTATACATTTTAAGATGCCTTTTTTTATAGATAATATCAATAAAGTTAAAACCAAGAGTATCCATCTTGCAGAATTTGGTTTTAAAACCTCAAATTCTAAAAGTAGAGTTACTCAATATAGTGGTGAAAACTATGATGATGAGGCCCTAATGGTCACGGGCGATTTGAATATTGCTGAAGTTGAGTGGGTTGTTCAATATCAGATTTCAGATCCTTTTAAATTTTTATATCACACCAGTTCTCCTTTAAGAAATATCCGAGATGTTTCAGAATCAGTAATGAGGAGAGTCGTTGGGGACAAACTTGTAAGTGAAGTTTTAACCACAGGAAGAACTGAAATTTCAATAAACGCCAAAACTCTTATGCAAGAAATTCTTGAAGAAAAATATGATATGGGAGTGAGAATTGTTTCAGTAAAACTTCAAGATGTGAATCCTCCAGATGTTGTGAAAGCTTCTTTTAATGAAGTAAATAAGGCCAAACAAGAACAGGAAAAGGTTATTAATATGGCCGAAGAACAATACAATAGCGTAATTCCCGAAGCTCGTGGTAAGGCCGAAAAACTAGTTTCAGAGGCCGAAGGTTATGCAACGGCCATCGTCAATAGGGCACAAGGTGATGCAAATAGATTTTTATCTGTTTTAGAAGAATATAAGAAAGCACCTGAAATTACCCGAAAAAGAATTTACCTTGAAACTATGCAGACCGTTTTTAAGAATATAAAAGATGTGACCGTCGTGGATTCAAATATTAAAGGTCTTATGCCAATTTTTTCTAAAGACGGATTAAAAAGAGAGGACTAATGAAATTAGTAGTGACAATTTTTGTTCTTTTGGTAACACCAATAATTTTAATGTCTTCGCTTTTCATTCTAGATGAGGGAAGACAGGCCATCATTACTGAATTTGGTAAGCCTGTCTCTGGGCCTATCGTAAAAGCAGGAGTACATATCAAAAGGCCTTTTTTGCAAGAAGTTCGTTACGTAGATAAGAGAATTCTTTCTTGGGATGGATATCCTAATCAGATTGTGACAAAAGACAAAAAATATATCTTTGTTGATACAACTGCGAGATGGAAAATTGTAGATGTTTTAAAGTTTATTCAAACCGTAAAAAATGAAAATGGTGCAAAAGGTAAACTCGATGCTATCTTAGATGCTGCGACAAGAGATGTGATCACGGCCCACATTCTTGTTGAAGCTGTTAGAGATAGTAATAAAATTTTAGAAGTCGTCGCAGCTAAGAAAAAAGAAATTCAAAATCAAATTGCAAAAGGAGTGACGGCCAACGAGGAGGAAATCACTGGAGAGATTGAAAAAATAACAGTTGGAAGAGAACAATTATCTGAAATGATTAAAAAAAATGCTGAAAAAGAGCTTGTCGAATTTGGAATAGAGCTTATAGACGTACAACTGAGAAGGATAAGTTATGAGAAGTCAGTTGAGAAAAAAGTTTATGAGAGAATGATTTCAGAAAGAGGCAGAATTGCTGAAAAAATTCGTTCTATAGGTCAAGGCGAAAAGGCAAAAATTGAAGGGCGTCTTGGGAGAGATTTGGAAAAAATTCAGTCCGAAGCTTATAAAAGGGCAGAGGAAATTAAGGGGATAGCAGAGGCCAAGGCAATAGCTATATTTGCAAAAAGTCTTTCAAAGGGCCCCGAATTTTATGAATTTAATAAAACATTAGAATCATATAAAGAAGTCTTAAATGAAAATGTGAAGTTCATTATGTCTTCTGATTCTGATTACTTAAAACTTATCAAAAAAATTAAGTAAAAATGTGAGAAGAAAAGTGGGCATGATTTGATCAAGTGATATCAAGAAATTATGGAAAATTTCGCCTTGCTTCCCTAAAAATCAAACTAATGATATTCTATCCCTTAGAAGGCTCTAATTAGGGATAGCGATGATTAATTCAAAGAAAGACAATAAGATAATTCTTGAAACAAATTTGCAGCCTTTTTTTTATGATAGACTTCAAGAAATCAACCTTACTCTAAATGGGCCAATTCCAAACGAATCAATATATTATACTAGTCGTGTTCTTGAAAGAATGGGACATAGTCATAAATTTTTTGAGATAGTTGAAGGTAAAGTCAAAAACAAAGTCCTAGGAATAAAACTTTTAGAAGCAACTCAGCTATCAAAATCAAAACAAAAACAAACATACCAAGAGGTGGGAGATACAGCATTATTAATTTGTGGTTTATTTTCTGAATCTCTAAGGAAAAAACTAATAGATACTTCGTACTATTTAGATTTAGGAAGAACTGCCTATTTAAAACTTCATCACCATGTTCCTAGTCTTTATGATGTTGATAATTTTTTTAAACAATATTCTTATTCAATGGAAGGAATTGTATCTTTAATTTCGTACGTATTCGCAGATAATTTCATGCAAGAATACGATAATGCTTTTTTATTATTCCAAACCGAAAAGCTAAAGGCATCTTAATTATCAATTCTACCAACGATGTAAAGATTCCATTTACTTGAAAAGATTTTTTTTATTCGCATTTGAAAATCATCATATTTTAGCTTTTTTATATATTCCAAATTTTCATGGTGATAATCGAGACCTAAACCTTGTAATAGAGGTATAGAATATATTGATGCGTAGTCATCATTTGTTTGTAAATTTATTTGAGTTTGACCTTGGAGCATGGTTTTAACTCGTTCAAAATCCTTTTTTGGTATTCCAAAATTTTTAATTTTCGTGACAATTTCCTTAATGGCCATGGTGGCCGGTTCGACTTTATCATATCCACTGGCCATATAAATTCCCCAATAACCTGCTTCAAGTGCCTTGAACTGAATAGGCTGAGCTGTGTAACACAAACCTTTTTTATCTCGCACATCTACAAATAACTCAGAGCTTTGCCCTGAGAGATGGGCCGTGATGATTTTTAAAATCAAGTTGTCATTATTTTTTAAAGCTGGAGCAGGAATTCCATAAAAAATTTGTGTTTGCTCTCTGTCAAAAGGAATTTTGTATGTTTTGTCAGTAACAGGTCTTACTTTTATTGATTTAACACTCTTTTTTTCAGTTCGTTCTTTTAACGTTGTAATTGAGTTTTCAATAATTGGTATGATTTCTTCTTTATCAAGATTTCCACAGTAACAAATGACAATTTTTTTGTTCTTTAGATTTTTGAAATGCAATTTTTTTATATCATCTATTTTAATCTTTTTATTATTTGCCGCATTTCCTAAAATGTTAAGTGAATAAGGATGACCTTGGAAAAGAGTTTCATTCACTTTTCTAAAACAAATACGGGTAGGATCTTTACTTTGATTTAGTAATTGTCTTTCGGTTTGTTTTTTTTCAAAATTGATATGTTTTTGTGGAAAAGTAGGAAATATAAAAGAGTTAAAAAAATCTGCTGTTAATGATTCAAAATCTTCAGATTGGCCATGAAGAGTCATGCCGTAAGCATTTTTACCTGCAAATGAATTTAATGTAGCAGACATATTTTCTAAATCCATTTGTAACTTTTCATATTTTTTAAATTTATGCCCTTTTGAGAGATTTGTACTTATCAAATGATAGATTCCATTTGATTTAGGGGTTTCTTCTGTAAGCCCTCCTTGGGCATAGATTTGTAGAACAAAAGTAGGGGTCATTGTATTTTGTCTGTAAAAAAGAGAGATACCTTTTTTTAGTTCAAGTACTTCGACCTGTGAATCAAATTTGGATTTTTTTACTTGATATTTCTCTTTTTTAGATTTTAAGGACTTCCCAATTTTATTCAATGACTCATGTAATTTTTTAACTTTTAATTCAAGAGTTTTATTGTTTAATCCAATTGGGACTTGTAATGAGAGGTGAATTGGTTTTGAAAAGATGTCTTTTAAAGAGGAATTAACTTTTAAAATAGAGAGTTTTTTTACTCTTTCAATAAATTCATTATCACAATTGATGTCTCCATTTTGTGCAAATCCATGGCCCAGATTGAAAGAGAATGACTCTAAGGATTCCTTATCGTATATTTTTGATGAAATATACTGATTTTTAAGTTTTGATATATCTTCTTTTTTGAGGCCATTGGAAGCAGTGTTTTTTATCAAATTATATAGTTCTTTAAAAATTTTATCCTTATTTTGTGCAGGAAAGACAACTCTTAAAAAGTGAACGCCACCTTTTGACATAAACATAGTAGATGAGGATGCACTGTTAGCGAGGGTATTTTTCAAGACTAGTTCTGTATATAGAGGTGAAGTTTCTCCGTATCCTAGGCAGGCGATGGCCAGATCTTCACTTGGGGCATTATTATCAGAGAAGTCAGGGGCCTGGATTGTAAGAGTTAATTGCATCATTTCAACATCTTTTTCATGAATTGCGTACTGAGCGACTTTTTTTAGATTGAACTCAGGAAAAAATGTAGAAGGCCCTTGAGGCATTTCATAGCACTCAATCGATTCAATGATTTTCGATTTTTCTTTAAGATCTCCAGCTACGATGAGAAGTGCGTTTGAAAGATTATAATTCTTATTTCTATATTCTACTAATTGTCCACGGTTAAAATTTTTAATGGTATCTTCCCTTCCTAAAATTTGGTGGGAATAACCTCCTGTAAAGCTGTTGTTTTGAATTTGTGAAAATGAATATTGATTTGGGTTATCTATGGACCTTCTAAACTCTTCGAAAACGACTCCTCTTTCAGGTATGATGTCTTCGTTCTTAAATTCTGGGTTACTCACCATATCCATCAAAATATTAACTGAGTCATTTAGTCGATCGACAGGAGAGTTAATGTAATAACAAGTATAGTCAAATGAAGTGAATGCATTTATTTCACCACCAAAAGATTCTACATCGTGAGCGATCGCTGCTCCAGGCCTTGAAGGAGTACCTTTGAAAAACATATGTTCTAAGAAATGAGCAATTCCCTGGTTATCGTTGCTTTCAAGAGCAGATCCGGCCCTAAACCAAATTTGAGTACTAGCAAAGGTATTTCCTGGGGCCTCAATGAAAAGTGTTTCAAGTCCATTTTTTAATCTGATTTGTTCATGTTTCATAAAGACCCTAAATTAATTGTTGCATGTAGTAATTTAATAAAGATTATGATACCAATTACAAAAAGAGTATGAAAAGAACTATTGAACATTTGTATATTCATTATCCACACTGCCGTCATTTATGTAATTATTGCGATTTTTATAAGACTAAAAAACTGACAGGTGAAGATAATATTCAATTTGAAAGCTATATGTTGCAAAGTTTAAAAATTCATGAAGAATTTCTAAGTTTGAACGAATTCTCTTGGGGAAAATTAAAAACTTTATATATTGGTGGAGGTACACCTTCTCTTTGGGGTGAGAGCGGTTCGAAATTTATCGAAACATTTTTTAAGAATGTTGTCCAACTTTCAGAAAAAAATAATGAGTTTACATTGGAAGTTAATCCAGGATCTTGGACGGAAAAATCTATTAATGAATGGTCTAAAGTTGGAGTTAATAGATTTTCAATAGGTCTTCAATCTACAGATGACATTTATTTAAAATGCCTTGATAGAGTTCATGACTTTAGTGAGGCAAAGAGAACACTCGAGTTTTTTAAATCTTTAAAAGTTAATTTCTCTGTAGATTTCATGATAGGACTGCCTTTTTCTCAATCTCTAAAGAGAAATATTGTTGAAGAGCTCAAGAGTATATTTCAATACAATCCATCTCACTTTAGTGTTTATATATTAACTGTTGGGAAACATTATCCTCACTACAAAAATTTGCCAGATGAAAATTGGATAGAAAAAGAGTATTTCCAAGTTGTAGATACATTAAAAGAGTTTGGATATAACCAGTATGAAGTGTCAAATTTTTGTTTAGATGGTAAAGAGTCCAAGCATAATATGGCATACTGGAATCAAAAGTCTGTTGCAGCTCTTGGCCCGTCTTCAACGGGTTTACTCATAAATCAAGACAACGCAATCAGATATAAATGGAAAACCAACGAAACAAGCTTTAATGTCGAAGAATTAAATCGAGAAGAATTGTTGATTGAAAAAGTTTTTTTAAATTTGCGCTCAAATATTGGACTTGATTTATCTGTTTTAGGACAACTCAGTTCTAAGCAAGTTCAAAACATAAATGATTGGTTTCGTAGAAGACTTCTTATTAAAAATGGTGAAAAAATTCGTTTAACACCAAGAGGTCTTTTTCAAATGGATACTCTCGTCAATTATCTTATATCAGAAATCTGAATGAAGTATTTAATTCTTTCTGAGTTAAGTGATCTGAAATTAAAATAGATCAGTTAAAAAAATTTATATTGTAGTGAACAACATATTATAATTACTAATGGAGTTTATAGGATATCTCTAAATTTATGTTATGATTATCCGAATAACATAGATGTTTTAATATTTGATTTTTAAAAAAGAGAATTTATGAAGTTAATGATTCCCTTGTTATGTTGCATTTTTTCGATTGATGCTTTTGCAAAAACTATTGAAGAGTGGGTAGATTCAGAGTTCACACCCTCAACTCTGAGTAAAAAGGATCAAATAAAAGAATTAAATTGGTTTCAAACTGCTAGTAAACCATTTCGAGGAATGCATATTATTGTCATTTCTGAAAAAATTGACACACACTTATATGAAGCAAACGTTTTAGCAAAAGCATTTTATGATATAACTGGAATTAAAGTGACCCATGAAATTACTGGCGAAGATAATCTGATTAAAAAAATTCAAGTACAAATGAATATTGGCCAAAATCTTTATGATGGTTTTATTAACGATAGTGATCTAATTGGAACACATTATAGAAGTAATAAAGTGCAAAGTATAACTTCATTAATGAGTGATACCGCTAAAGACGTTACAAATCCTATGATAGATTTAAATGATTTTATTGGACTTAAATTTACAACAGGGCCTGATAAAATAGTGTATCAGTTACCAGATCAACAATTTGCAAATCTTTATTGGTATAGAGCTGATTGGTTTGCGAGGAAAGATCTGCGTGATAAATTTAAAAAAATATATGGATATAATTTAGATGTGCCAGTGAATTGGACTGCATATGAAAATATTGCTGAATTTTTTACTGTCCATGTTAAAGAGATTGATGGACAAAGAGTTTATGGACATATGGATTACGGAGCAAATGATCCATCACTTGGTTGGAGATTTTCAGATGCTTGGTTATCTATGGCCGGAGCAGGTGATAAGGGTTTGCCAAACGGATTACCTGTGGATGATTGGGGAGTGAGAATGGAAGGTTGTCATCCTGTAGGCGCTTCCATAGAAAGGGGAGGTGCAACCAATTCTCCTGCAGCAGTTTATGCCATTGAGAAGTTTTTGAAATGGTTAAAACTTTATGCACCTCCTGCAGCTTATTCAATGACATTTTCTCAAGCAGGGCCTATTCCTTCTCAGGGAAATATTGCGCAACAGATTTTTTGGTATACAGCTTTTACTGCCTCCATGAGTAAAAAAGGTCTTGCCGTTGTTAATGATGATGGGACTCCAAAATGGAAAATGGCCCCTTCTCCACATGGTGCTTACTGGGAAAAGGGAATGAAGCTAGGTTACCAAGATGTCGGAAGTTGGACGTTTCTTAAAAGTACACCTCCTGATAGGTTAAAAGCCGCATGGCTTTATGCCCAATTTGTTACATCAAAATCGGTCTCCTTAAAGAAAACAATCGTTGGTTTAACTCCTATAAGAAAAAGTGATATTTTTTCAGAGGAAATGGGAAAAAGAGCAAAAAAATTAGGTGGTTTTGTTGAATTTTATCGTTCTATGGCCAGAGAAATGTGGACGCCAACAGGTGTAAATATTGCTGATTATCCTTTGATGTCTGAAGGTTGGTGGAAGGTAATTCCACAAGCAGTCGAAGGTAAAATGACTCCAAATGAAGCAATGGATGCTTTAGCAAATTATTTAGATAAGAAGATGGAAAAGTTAAGTAAGAAAAAAATTAAATGTGCACCAATACTCAATAAAAAATCTGATCCAAAGATTTGGTTAGATAAAGTTGGAGCACCTAAAAATAAGCTAAATAATGAAATGCCACCAGGAATAACTCTTCCATGGGGAGAAGTTCTTAAAGTGTATGATGAAAAATAAGATTTTATTGGCTACAGCTATTTTTTTTAGTTTTGAAAATTTATTCGCTGGTGAGTTAATCATCTATACAGAACTTAACCCACCCTATGTTATAAAAGATCTAAAGAGCGGTAAAATAACAGGTGAGGCCGTAAAGCATGTTGAAGAAATCTTAACAGCAGCTAAAATTGATTTCAAAATTATGGCACAACCGCTTAAAAGATCTCTTAGCATTGTTGAAAAGAATGCAGATACTTGTGTTTTTCCAGTTGTAAGAAATCAAGAGCGTGAAACTAAATTTTTTTGGGTAACACCTATTGCTGTTTCCAGTTATGGAATTTATTCTCTTGAACAAATAAAATCAAAACTTCAATATATTGATGACCTAAAACAGTTCAATTCCAGAATTGGCGCCAAATTAGGAACTGCTGTTGAAGAGGATTTAATAAGGGCGGGTGTCAAAGTTTTAACTTTTGAAAATTATTCTCAAGTACAGGATTTATTTCAGGGGAAAAGGATTTCATTGCTGGCCGTTGATACAAAAGTTTCAGAAGATTTAGCAAATAAGTATAATTTAAAATTTTTTGAAGTTATGCTCTTAGGAAGATCCCTAAAGTCTTTGGCCTGTAACAAGAAAATTGGGCCAGATAAAATTGAGCTACTTAACGAAAAGTTGTTCGAGTCATTTAGAAAAAAATAACCTCTAGTATTCATGTAATTTCAATTGCTTACAATCAGTATTTAAAAAAAATAAGCTCTTTGGATTGACAAAATTTAATTCCATCTCATCTTTGTATTCGAGGATAAAAACGACAACTATTGAGAGGAATGATGTCTGAAACAAGTAGCGAAATTGATAAAGAAGTACAAGAAAATGTAGAAAATGAAATTACAGACGAAATTGTCCAAGAGTCCGTTGAAGATGATGGTAAGGAACAAGAAGTTAAAACAGAACAAAATGAAGAAGACTGGAAAGAAAAGTACTACTATCTGGCCGCAGAAATGGAAAATTCACGACGTCGTTATGAACGTGAAATGCAAAATATTAGAAAATATGGAGCTGAAAAAATATTATCATCTCTTATCGAAGTTGTAGATAATCTAGAGAGAACTGTAGATGCTATTAGGGATGATGAAGATGAAAAGATCAACAATGTATATGTTGGCGTTGATATGGTTCGTAACCAATTTGTCAAAGTCTTAAATGATAATGGCCTAGAAACAATTGAGGCCCTTGGCAAAATTTTTGACCCGAACTTTCATGAAGCAATGGCACAACATCCAGCCGAAGGAAAGGAAGATCAAGAGGTCATTAATGTATTTGAAAAGGGATATATTTTAAATGGTCGCTTATTAAGGGCCGCAAAAGTAATAGTTGCAAAAAATAGTTAAATATAGACAGAGGAGAACCAAATGGGAAAGATTATTGGAATCGATTTAGGAACAACAAACTCGTGTGTTGCTGTACTTGAAAATGGCAAGTATAAAATTGTACCAAATGCAGAAGGGCATAACACAACTCCTTCGATTGTAGGGTTTAATAATAATGATGAAAAACTTGTGGGACAAGTTGCAAAGAGACAGGCCGTAACCAATCCTAAGAAAACATTATTTGGGATAAAAAGACTGATTGGAAGAAAAGCAGATTCACCTGAAGCAAAGAAATTTGTTGAAGTTGCGCCTTTTGAAATTTTTGCCAACAAAAATGGAGATGCTTGGGTAAGAGTTGATGGTAAAGAAATGTCTCCACAAGAGATATCGGCAATTGTATTGGGAAAACTAAAAAGTGCAGCGGAAGATTATTTGGGTGAAACGGTTTCTGAGGCCGTTATTACAGTGCCTGCTTACTTTAATGATGCTCAAAGACAGGCCACTAAAGATGCAGGTAGAATTGCAGGTCTTGAAGTAAAAAGAATTATTAATGAGCCAACTGCAGCAGCTCTCGCCTATGGCTTTGAAAGTAAAACAGATAAAAATATAGCTGTTTTTGACCTTGGTGGTGGTACGTTTGATATTTCAATTCTTGAAATTACAAATGAGGGGGTTTTTGAGGTTAAGGCCACAAATGGAGATACATTTTTAGGTGGAGAGAATTTTGACGAAGAAATTATAAATTTTCTTGCAGATGAATTTAAAAAAGACAATGGAATAGATCTCAGAAAAGATGAAATGGCCCTTCAAAGATTAAAAGAAGCTGCCGAGAAAGCTAAACATGAGCTTTCAAATGTGACGACAACAGAGATTAATATTCCATATATTACTGCCGATGCTTCAGGTCCAAAGCACTTGAGATCAGTTCTTTCTCGCGCAAAATTTGAAGATCTCATTTCAAATTATTTGAAAGGTCTTGAAGTACCTTGTAATACATGTATTGAAGATTCTGGTCTTGACCGAAATGAAATTGATGAAGTTATTTTAGTTGGGGGATCAACAAGAATTCCGGCCATTCAAGAGAAAGTAAAGCAAATATTTGGTAAGGATCCTAGTAAAGGAGTTAATCCTGATGAAGTTGTTGCCGCGGGAGCAGCGATTCAGGGTGGTGTATTAGCAGGTGACGTAAAGGATGTCCTTCTTTTGGATGTTACACCACTTTCACTTGGTATTGAAACGCTTGGTAATGCGAGAGATGGAGGAGTAATGACTCCAATCATCGAAAAAAACACTGCGATTCCTACGAAGAGATCTCAGGTATTTTCTACTGCTCAAGATAATCAACCAGCAGTTAGTATTCACGTTCTACAAGGGGAAAGAGAGTTTGCTAAGGACAATAAGACTCTTGGCAGATTTGATTTGACTGGAATTGCCCCGGCCCCAAGAGGTGTTCCACAGATCGAGGTTACTTTCGATATCGATGCAAATGGTATTGTTCATGTTTCAGCAGTTGATAAAGCAACTGGAAAATCTCAAGAGATCAAAATCACAGGTGGTTCAGGTCTATCGGAAGATGAGATCGAACAAATGATTCGAGATGCTGAGCTTAATAAAGAACAGGATAAGAAGCGTCGTGAAGTCGTAGACACTAGAAACTCTTTAGATGGAATGATTGTTGCTTCAGAGAAAATGATTCGAGAGGGTGGGGATAAAATTCCTGCTGATGCAAAAGCTGAGCTAGAAGCAGCTATTTCTGAGGCAAAAAGTAAGCTTGAATCAGAGAGTATCGATGAGCTAAAGGGGGCCACAGATAAACTACAGACTGTTAGCCATAAACTTGCTGAGCAAATGTATGCTGCTGGTGCAGCGCCAGGAGCAGATACAACTGAACAACAACAGTCCAATTCATCAAAAAGTGATAGTAAGAAAGATGAGGATGTTGTAGACGCTGATTTTAAAGAAGTGTAATTTTGTAATATAATTAATTTGAGAGGCCCTAAAAGAGTTAGGGCCTCTTTGTAGATTAAGGGTGTAGATATTATGTCGAAAAGAGATTATTACGAGGTACTTGGTGTTAGTAAAAGTGCCGATAAAAATACCATCAAAAAGGCCTATCGTAAGTTAGCGATGCAGTATCACCCTGATAGAAATCCAGATAATAAAGAGGCCGAGGCAAAATTCAAAGAGGCCTCGGAAGCAGCAGAAATACTTTTAGATGATGATAAAAGAAGAAAGTATGATCAATTCGGTCATGCAGGAGTAAACGGACAGGCCGGTGGTTTCGGTCAAGGTGGATTTTCAGATTTTGGAGATATTTTCTCTGATATTTTTGGAGGTGGATTCGAAGATATTTTTGGCGGAGGTCGACGCAGGGGTGGAAGAAGTCGTGCTAGGGCCGGGTCAGATTTGCAAATGCAATTGAATGTATCGTTTAAGGATGCTGCATTTGGAATTGAGAGAAAAATTGAAATTACAAGAAACATTTCCTGTAAAACGTGTAATGGTAGTGGAGCGAAAGCAGGGAGTAGCCCGGTAAGTTGCGACATGTGCCATGGAACAGGAGAAATTAGAAGGCAACAAGGTTTTTTCACTATGGCCAGCACATGTCCTAAGTGTCATGGTGCGGGAGAGATGATTAAAGATCCTTGTGGTACTTGTCATGGACAGGGTGTAACCAAGAAAAAAGTTGAGTTGGAAGTGTCTATTCCAGCAGGTATTGATCATGGGCAGAGACTTAAGCTCTCTGGTGAAGGTGATGCTGGACAAAATGGTGGCCCTAGTGGTGATTTATATGTTGTTGTGGCCATCGAGGATGATGAATTTTTTCAAAGAGATGGGTTTGATGTTTACTGCAAAGTACCTATTAGTTTTTCACAAGCTGCTCTTGGGGCCGATATTGAGGTTCCAACTTTAGATGGTAAGGTTGAGGTGAAAATTTCAGAGGGCACACAATCTGGGCGGAAAATGCGTTTGAAAGGTAAAGGGATAACAAAGCTAGGTGGTTATGGCAAGGGAGATCAAATAATTGAAGTTCATGTCGAAACTCCTACGAAGCTTAGTTCAGAACAAAGAGAGATTTTCCAAAAACTCTCAGATATGGAACATGTTAAGAGCAATCCAATGTCTAAAGGTTTCTTTGATAAAGTGAGAGATCTTTTCCAATAACAATTATATATTTTTGTTTTTTACAACAGATATAGGAAACAACTGCATATTCAGTTGGAATATACTATCTGGACTGTTGTAAGAATGAACTTTTTCTCTGAAATTATTTTGTATATCTTTAATGTAACTTTTTAATTCACTTATTTTATCAATTGGTATTGGAAGAGTCACACTTGTAATATCTCTTTCGTCCCGGTTGATACGATCAATACTTTCTCGGCCCATATTAATCATATTTTTATGATAGTTTGCAATTGTGTGAGAAGGGACTTCTCCTCTAAAATCTATATGTTGTTGAACGGCACTAACTATTTTTCCGTCTACGCCTCTTTTAATGATACCTAATTTTGTAAGATCAAGAAGTGCCTGTACTGCTTCTGCTACTGAAATGTTTGGTATCAACGTTTTTGCAATCCATTGTGGGTCATCTTGGAAATCGTCTAATAGCGAAAGCTCCCTAATTGCGACATAATACCATTGCGAGTAGTATTTATAAACTTCTTCGACATTTGGATTGTGGAGTCTATACTTTTGATTTTTAATGAGTTTTTTGAGAGCGTTAATTTTTACATCATGTTTTTTGGAATCATTATATTTCATAAGTAAAAGTAGAATTTTAAGTTCAGCTGGATTTAAATTGAATAATTTTGCAATTTCACGAGCACCTCTTGGAGACATGTTTTTTTGGTTTGAAATAATTTTTTGATAGTGATTAGGAGTTGTGTAACCTGTTAGATTTGATAGGCGTCTAAAACTCAGCCTTTTTTCAACAGACATTTTATAGTCAATCAAATCCTTTAGGAAGGCCCTATAGTCTCGATAGTCGTAAATTTGAGGTAATTTTTCCATAAAAACTCCATGAGTGTAGTCTAAATGTATTGTATCATAATTTGATTATTTCGCTATGTATCTTTCTAATATATTGATTTTATTGAGTAAATTCAAATATTGATGTAGTCCAAAAAAATATCAAAAAACACAATTTTATCCAATTTTGACTGAAAATGAGTTTAGAACAAATGTACAGAGAGGACATTATGGATAAACTAATGAACGACAGAATTGAACTATTAAGAAACTTTGAGATTAATAAACAAAAGGTACAAAAAAGGTATTTAAATGTTGAGATTGATTTTGACAAAATTATTGATTTTGCTAGGCTTTGTCCATCTGGGGATAATAGTCAACCATGGAAATTCGAAGTTAGAGAAAATTGCTTGATTGTTACAAATGATAATCAAAGAAGTAACCATGTTTTAAATTACAAGGAAGTAGCAAGTCTATATAGTTTTGGGATGATGTCAGAAATTATTCAAATTGCAGCAAATGATCAGGGATTTTACGCAAACGTTAAATGTACAGATTTTAAAAATCCTACTTTGGAAATAATATTCACAGCAGGGGCATTGAGAGATGAGTTAGTTGATCAAATCAGTAGAAGAGAAGTTGATCGTAGAGAGTATAAGGGTGGAAGTCTGAAAGATAAAGTTTTCCAAGAAATTTTCTTAATGTCATTTCATTATCCCAACGTAGAAGTATCGTATGCAGACAATGAAAATATTGATGTAAAAAAGTATATTGAAAAAAATGACTATAAGTTTGCATATTGGAAAACAGGATTTATGCAGACTTTGAGATGGATGAAATTCTCAAAAGAAGACTTAGAGCAAAGAGATGGACTTCCTTGGAGAAATTTAGGTCTGAAGTTTATAGATATGCTGATTTTAAAAACAATGAGAAAGTTTAATCCTATTTACGATTTTATGTCTGCACTAAAAATGTGGGCCCCTGCAAAGCTTGTGGCACGTAGACAAGTAAATTCAGCTGCTGGATTTATTTTGATTTCACTTAAGGATTATAAAGATGAAACAGTTTTTAATGCAGGTAGATTCTTTATGAGAGCATGGCTTAAATTGACAGAAGTAGATTATAAAGTTCAGCCTCATACAGCAGGATCTTTGCCAATGTACTATTTAAGTAGATTTGAAGAATTCTTTGATTTTATACCTTCAAATATGGCCAAGCATTACTGGAATCAACGCGGAGTTCTAAATAAAATATTTAGAAGTAAAGGTTACCCATTTTTTCTTTTAAGAGTAGGAAAAAATAATCAATTACCACAAAATATGAAGGCCCCAAGATTGAATATTGAAGAGATTAAGGGCTAAGTAAAGTTGAACAACTTGGATATTTTTTGATATTATTCCCAGACGAAGGGGAATAAATGAAAAAAAGAACCATAATAATACTAATGATGTGCAGTGTCTTTTTCTGGCAAGGGTGTGGAAGTATTTCTGTAATCAACCGCCCTAAAGAGGAAATTTATTCGGCCGAGTTTCTAGCAAAAATAAATGAAATTAAAGAGATTTATAAGGGCGGAAATTTAGAATTAGCGAGGCAAAAATTGCTCTCTTTAAAGGAAGAAACTCTCATACCGGTTGAACGTGCAAAAAGAAGGACTCTTTTGGGGGTCATACTTTACTCTCAAAAGAATTATGAGCAAGCAATTTTTAATTTTAACTTAGCTGTACCAGACTCTATACAAGATTTGGAGCTTACAGCATCAATATATCTTAATTTGGCCAGTTCATATTACAAGATTGGCTTTGTCCAGCAAGCGTATGACTCTTTAAGTTTAGCAAACGAACAAAATCTTAAACGGCCAGAGTTAAGTAAATTCTACAAATTAGAAATAAAATTAACAGATGAATTGGGTAAAGAAAGAGAAAAAACGTTAGCGCTCATTAATTATCTTTCAGATAAAAAAAACTCAACAGAGTTAAAGTCGGAACATTTTTTTGATCAATTAATGGGAAGTTTTTTCAAATTAGAAACTTCTCAAAAATTAAATATATTCAATGATTTCGGAGATAAAAACTATTTTGTGGTTGGTTATCTTGCATTTTTGCAAGTTGAAAAATTTTATTATTCTTCCCAAAAACAGGATGCAAGAAATCTTTTAGATTGGATCGAAGATCGCTATGGATCTACTGCAGAACTTAAAAATCTTGTTTCGTCCTTTAAGTTTAAAATTGAAAATTACGCCAAGATGAATCCTTCAGCGATTGGTGTTGTTTTGCCTTTATCAGGTGATAAGCAGTTATTAGGTAAACGATCTTTAATAGGAATTGATAGCAAAATTAAACAACTTGGGGCCAAAGGGCAACGATACAGTCTTTATATCGAAGACAGTCGTGGAGAACCGTCTGTAGGGGCACATATCGTAAAAAAACTTATTGATGCTTATCAGGTTTCAGTTATCGTAGGCGGGTTGTTTTCAGACGAGGCAACAGATGAGTACCTGGAGGCCAAAAAGCATGGAGTATTATTTGTTTCACTTTCACAAATCTATTTGCCCAAAGAGCAGAAGGATCACCTTTTGATTGAAATACCAGGATCTGTTGAGTCACAAATTAAGCGTTTGTTTACAGATGATGTTCTCAATACTTTTGGTAGGAGGGCCGCCATTGTTTATCCAAAGGGAAACAGGGGAAAGGCCTACATTGATGAATTTTGGCGAGTCGCCAAAGAGAAGGGAGTAGCGGTTAATGGTGTATTAGAGTATTCTAAAGAGTTAACTGACTACCGAGAGCCAATAAAAGGTTTACTAGGCCTAAAGTATCCACGGGAAAGACAAGAAGAGGAAGATCTTCTAAAGGAGATTTATGAGCTTGAAGGCCATCGCTCTACAAGAAGACTGCAAATATTGAGACCTGATATTAGTTTTGATTGGGTCTTTGTTCCAGCGTTTCCAAATGAGGCCTTACAAATATTGCCTTCTTTTAATTATCTTGATGCCTTTAACATGAATCTTATTGGAGGCCCTAGTTGGAGATCGCAATCACTAGCGAAAGAAAGTTTCAAACTTGGAAAGCTTTATATGATTGGTGATAGTGTCGAAAAAATTAACTCGGAGTTTTTTGATAGTTTCTATAATTTGTATAAATTAAAACCCAAATTGATTGAAGTGAGAGCGTTTAATTCCTTAGAAATAGTTCACAGTATTTTGAATAAGAATTCATTTGTTTCAAGAGATGATCTAGATATATATCTTAAAAGTAAAAAAGAATTATCAGGTATCACTGGTAAGTGGTTCTTGAGTGATGGTGTATGGATGAAAGAGTTAGTACCCTTAAAACTTAGGGCCGGACGCATCGAAAATGTTGATCTTAGTTTATATTCAGAGGGTGGAATTAAGGAAAAACCGTGATGGACACGGTTTTATTTTTTAGCAGCTTCGATTCTTTTTTTGATTCTAGCTTTTAATTTTGCCTGACTTTTGCGACGTCTCATTTTCAGCTCAGTTTTTTTTCTGCCTCTACCCATTAGATTTCCTTTGTTAGTCAATTTGATTCGTGCATCATATAGGTGAGGATCTTTATTGACAAGTATTTGGTAAAGATGACATTGAAATAATGCTATGTGTTTATTTGCCTAGAATGAGCTCTTTTATTCAGCCAGTTTTTTTAATGCAAATCCTTGTCAAGAAAAGCGGCCAAGTGATAGATTCTATGGGGATAAATTAATTTATAAGCAATCGTATATGTTTAAAGGTGCGGAAATTGCCTGAAATAATGGATAAGACAACTAAAAAAAAGAATGTTTCAACTAAGAAGCTATCTAAGAGTAAAGCTGCGAAGCGTACATCAGCAAAAGAAGATTTATTGTATGAGTTTGGCGACATACACCCCTTGAAAGCAAAACTTAAGGGCCAGAGAATTCATGGCAATGAAGAAAAAAAACGAATAGCGATTGACATGCTTGAGCGGTATACGGGACACGATTTAAAAGACTTCCAAAAGCAGGTTATACTTACAAATTTTCATTATTATGTAGAAAGATTCAACGAACTTTTAAAGGACTCGCATTATACAGAAGGTTCGGCGTTTAAGGCCTCCAGTTCACAAAAGGCCAGAGTTACAATAATTGAGTTTGGAGTTGGTTCTGCGATGGCAGCACTCATTATTGAACTTCTTGCTGTTGTTGAACCCAAAGCGGTTTTATTTCTAGGTCTTTGTGGTTCGGTGCACCACTCTTTAAAAGTTGGTGATTTTATTTTACCAATTGCTTCAATAAGGGCAGAAAGTGTTTCTGAGCATTTTTTACCCAGGCAGGTACCTGCCCTTCCTACTTTTAAAATTCAAAAATTTGTTTCTCAAATACTAGTGGAAAATGGCCACGAGTATCGAACAGGAACGATACACTCTACAGATTACAGATTTTGGGAGTTTGATGAAACTTTTAAAGAAAATCTCATTTTGGAAAGAGTTTTGGCGGTAGAGATGGAAACTGCAGCGTTGTTTACTACAGGTTTTGTTTCCAAAGTGAATGTTGGGGCTTTACTTTTAGTTTCTGATTGTCCTTTTAAAAAGGATGGAATTAAGACAAAGGCCTCTGCAAAAAAAGTTTTTCAACAATACACAGATATACACATTGAGCTAGGTATTGAGGCCATGGCCGACATAGCGGAACGTGGTGAGAGAATAAGACATTACACATGGTAAAAAGGATTAAATATGTTTAAGAAGTTTCTTGATTGGTTTTCAAATGACTTGGCCATAGATTTAGGAACTGCAAATACTTTAGTTTATGCTAAGGACAGAGGAATAGTTGTAAATGAACCATCGGTTGTAGCTGTTCATCAAGGCCCTAAAGGTGTTAATCAAGTTTTGGCCGTAGGATTGGAGGCCAAGCAAATGCTAGGTAGAACTCCTGGTTCAATTAAGGCCATTAGGCCTATGAAAGATGGGGTTATTGCTGATTTTGAAGTTACGCAAAGAATGATTCGATATTTTATAAAAAAATCAATTGGAGAATCAAAATTAGTAAAGCCTAGAATTATCATCTGTATTCCTTTTGGTATAACTCAAGTTGAAAAAAGAGCAGTAAAAGAATCTGCAGAACAGGCAGGAGCAAGAGAAGTTTATCTGATTGAAGAACCCATGGCCGCTGCAATTGGTGCTGGTTTGCCTATAACTGAGCCCTCTGGAAATATGATTGTCGATATCGGTGGAGGGACGACTGAGGTTGCAGTAATTTCACTGGGAGGGATAGTCTTTTCTATGTCTGAGAGAGTTGCTGGGGATAAATTTGATGATGCAATTACTTCATATATTAAGAAAAAATATTCTCTTTTGATTGGAGAAAGAACAGCAGAGGCGATTAAAATCAACATAGGAAATGCATATCCATTTGATGATGAAGTAAAAGTTCACGAAGTCAAAGGAAGAGATTTGATTGCAGGTGCTCCAAAAATTATTGAAGTAACTTCAGATGAAATTAGGGATGCATTGTCTGATCCGGTGAATGAAGTTGTAGAAGCGATTAAAATAGCACTTGAAAAAACACCTCCTGAGTTGGCAGCAGATATAGTAGACAACGGAATAATTTTAGCAGGTGGAGGATCGTTACTTGCAAATTTAGATGTTTTGATTAAAGAAAAAACAGGACTACCGGTTGCTCTTGCTGAAGATCCATTAACATGTGTAGTGAAAGGTTGTGGAAAAGCACTTGAGAACATTTCACTATTAAGACAAGTAACAACTCTTTCTTAATAGGAACTCTTTTTCAAGGAAGTGAATTGGATAGTTCTTGGGCAAAAAAGAATTTTGTAAAACAGAATGAGAATGAAATTCGCAGTAAGTTTAATATTGCCATAAGTCAAAAAATTCAGATTACATTTTGGAGTGATATTTTTAAACCTATAGTAGATACGGTTAAAGTATCTGACTTTAATAAAAAAGATTTAACTTTAGAAATGGACAGTTTTGAAGAAGATGAAGAACTTAAGTTTATTTTCAAAATAAATTCACTTGCTTTTTTTGGAATATTGAAGAGAGTAAAAGACTCGAGGAAGTTCAAAATTGAGAAATTTTTCAAATATGAACAAAGATTAGGACAACGCGCTTTGCTTTACCCTCATCAAAAAATATATATAAGTCTAAAAAAGACAGAAGAAAAGTTAAGTAATGTTATTCCTTTGAAAAAAGGAGATGATCAAGAAACACAGTTTTTATTAAAGTACTTAAAAGAAAATAATCTCAATGAACAACTAGAAAGAGTAGTGGATGCAAATTTTAATGGGATTTCATTTTTTTTGGGAAAAACGAGGTCTGTCAGTTTAGAAGTCGGAGAGAATATTGCTTTTGATCTCATCGAAAATAGGCAAGTAGTAAATACTTTTACTGGTGAGATTATTTATAAAGAAGTTATCGAAAAATTTAGTCCTTCAAATCTTGATATTATAAAAGTTGGTGTGAAATTATCGGGCCAAGATTCCTTAAAAGAGTATATTGAAAAATATATAGATGAAAAACAAGAAGAGTTTGAACTCAAAGATATTTTTCAAAGGCATGTTTTGTCAAACACCTCTTCTTAGAGGACGTAGTCTCATGGAGGTACAGGATGAAATTTAGTATTCTGATTTTTTCAATTTTCTTTACGAGTTGTTCCTTGTTTGCACCTTCCATTGAGGTCGAAATAAAAAAAGAATCAGAAATTTACAAATTAATTGATAATGACGGAGAATTTTATATTAACAGAAACTCTGGGTTTATTAAAAAAGATCAATTTGTTGTAAAACGTTTGGTTAGGGGTTCTTTACAAAAGAGCGAGGATAATATCCTCGAAAAAAGTGTTTCAATCTCTAAAAAATCAAAACTAAATAATAGTGTTCCAATACTTATGCCACTAAAATCGCAGTTTACTGTTTGGTTTGAACAAAAACAGTACACCACCTCAATGAACTTTGATAATGAAAAAAGGGTTTTAGAACTTGAATTACAGAGTCCAGAAAAGCATTGGCAGGGGAAAAGAATAATTGATTTTCCCAAAGACAAGACAGTCTATTGTTTTTTTTCACAGTTGGTTGAGTGTGTAAAATACTCAACATTTATACACCGCTCATTGAAGGAAAAAACAGGGAGCATGAATTTTTATGTTATCTGGGATGGTTTTCCTTATTTTCAAGAACAGTATCTCAATATTCCCGACGAAGTATTTTCAAGGGGGCAATTTATATTTGATGGAACAAATTCTGTAGGACAATACAGATTTACATTGGAAGTCGCTGGCCAATCGATATTTTATCTATTCGATAAGGAACTAAACATCGAAAAAGTATTTTGGATTTCACAGGGATACACTCTTTCAAAGTATCAAATTAAATCTGATATCAATTAAGTTGACTTGATATTCTACAATTTTAGGCCAAAATAGTAAGTTAGAGAGGAAGAAAAGATGAAAGATTTAGGTCAATTATTTATTTCAGGTTTATCAGGACTCCAGTTAAATGAGGAAGAGGCCAGTTTCATTAAGAATGAAAATCTTGGAGGAATAATTCTTTTTTCTCACAATTATGATTCTCCTGCTCAGCTGGCCGAACTTGTTAATAGTATTCAGTCTCTTCGAGGAGAAAATCCGTTATTTATTTGTGTTGACTACGAAGGCGGAAGAGTTCAGCGATTTAAAAATGGCTTTACTCGTATTCCAAGTATGCAAAAAATAGCAGTTTCAGGGTCTCCAAAGTTTTGCTACGAACTACATTCTTTAATGGCAAAAGAACTGAGTGCTTGCGGAATTAACGTCAATTTTGCTCCTTGCTGTGATATTCTTGTTAATCCAAAAAATCAAGTTATTGGAGACCGATCATTTTCAGATCAAGAAGAGGTCGTGACAAAATTTATTTCATCGGCCATCAGAGGGCTTCATACATATAATATACAGTCTTGTGCTAAACATTTCCCTGGACATGGAGCAACTACAAAAGATTCGCATTATGATTTGCCTTACGTGAAAACGCCACTCGAAGTGATAAAAAGCAGAGAACTAAAACCTTTTGTTAAAGCAGTTAAGTCCCGAGTAACTTTTGTCATGATGGCCCATATTGTAGTTGATGCAATTGATGAAAATCTTCCGTGTTCCCTTTCTCCAAATGCTTATGAAATTGTTAGAAAAGACCTTAGGTTTACAAAATTAACTGTTACCGATGATATGAATATGAAAGCTATAACTGATCATTTTGGACAGATAGAAGCAGCGCAAAAGGCACTTAGTGCAGGAGCAGATCTTTTAATCTATAGAGATCTCGCATCTTGTAAAAGTGTCTATTTGAATTTAAAAAAAGCAGTTGAAAATATCCCTGATAAGTCACTTTTTCTAAGTAAATTTAGTCGGATTGCAAGTATAAAGAGAGAAATTTTTAAAGACTACAAACCTTTATATATTCCCAAAATTCCTGAAAACATGAAAAAAGACGAATTTGCAGCATTGATTGAAAAGCTTGATGAAATAAATCGGACATAGTCAATAATATTAGAAGTATTTACCGTCTCTTAACTACATGAGCATTGATTTGTTATTCTATAGTGGGAGAACTGTGTGAATATAATTAAATATCTATGTCCAGCTTTGTTTCTTTTTCAATCGGTCTTTGCTCAGGAAGACAGTGGATTATTTAAAATGGATCTATCCATTTTTGATGGTCGAATTTTATTTTGGGGATCAATTATTTTAACTGGAATTGCGGTTGCAATTATCACAATTACTTTTTTCAATGAAGAGAGTGAATTTCAAGTTGCAGAAAAAATCGAAGAAGTGGGTGAAAAAGCAAAAGGTTCTAAAGAAGAATTTTTGATTAAATACACTCGTCCTTTTTTCAGAAGATACTTTACACCGATTGTTCAATCAATGAAAAAAAAGAAACAAATTCGTGAAAAGTATAAGCGACCTCTGGCCAGTGCAGGGTTAACAAATAGTATTACACCTGAAGACTTTTACGCAATGAAGTTGTTTTTGATCATTGGTTTTCCAATATTATTTCTGGGACTTCGTGCCTTTTTGGAAGAACAATGGCCATTATCTATTATTCCAATATTATCTGTTGTTGGATTTATTTTCCCTGATAAATGGTTAGAAAGTAAGGCCCTGAGAAGAAACCAAGAAATCAATAGGGCCATGCCTTTTTGTGTCGATATGATGGCCCTATCTGTAGAGGCCGGACTAGACTATATTGCAGCGATGACTAAAGTTGCCGAAAAAGCAAATCCTTCACCATTAGTAGATGAATTTGAAATTGTAATTAAAGATTTAAGAGTTGGCGCAAGTCGATCAGAGGCCTTAAGAAATATGGCATGGAGAGTAGATATGATCCAAATATCATCTTTTGTTGCAACGTTGATAGCCGCAGATAGTGTTGGTGCCTCAATTCCTGATATTTTGAAAAAGCTTTCAAAAGAAATAAGAGAAAAAAGATCTGCAGATGCAGAGAAGGCCGGAGCGACGGCAGCAACTAAAATAATTTTCCCAATGATGTTTCTGATCGCTCCTGCAGTTTTTATTGTTATTGCGGCACCAATGGCCGTTGATATGATTAATTCAGGTGCGCAATAATGGAAGAAACTCTAGTATATAATTCGAATACAATTGCAAAAAAAGTAAAAAGGGCCACAAGTGCATTTGATAGAATGATTGGACTTATGTTCTCAAGAAAAATGAACGACTTTGATTGTCTTTATCTCTCTCCTTGTACATCAATACATACTTTTTTCATGAAGTATGAAATTGATGTTATTTTTTGTGATAAAAACAATATTGTTTTGAAAGTTTATAGAAATCTCAAACCTTGGAGGATTACTCCTATTTTTTTTAGATCTAAATTTGTATTGGAGTTAATGGGGGGTACTGTTCCTTATGATCTTAAAAACGGAGAGAAGTTGGAGTTTAAATGTATAAACTAGTCGCAGTTGGTGGGAAAATTCGAGGTGAAGAGTTTATTCTCAAGGAAGGAGAAAACATTGTGGGTCGTGATCCTAGTTGTGATGTTGCAATTCCTGTCACTGGTATATCAAAAAGACATATCTCCATTACAGTAAAAGGAGAGGCCCCAATTTATATAAAAGATCTTGGTAGTTCGAATGGAACATTTGTAAATAAAAAACTAATCAGAGAGACCTCCCTTAAAAATGGAGATCGCTTGACTCTACCAGATGTGATCTTTCAAGTAGTGTTCGTTAAAGAAGAAAAAGTTATTGTTAAAAAATATAAAGAAGTTGAAGAAGATGATCTTCACGATCTTCTTGATGGGGGATTACCTCCAGATAATTTTGTAGCGAAAATAAAATACTATTTCAAATATAAGATTATGAAGCCAATTTATGGTTTTAATGAAGAGTTTGAATATAGTGCTCTCATGGGGATTTTGCTATTTATTTTTATCATTGTTACAATAACACTAACAATATTTCCGGTATTAGAAACAACTAAAAAACTACTTGAATATGAAACTTCACAGAGAGGGAAACAATATGTTCAAGAAATTTCAAGACTTAATACCAACGCCCTCGAAGCAAAAGCTCTAGATCAAGTTAACACAGCTTTCATGAAAAACGCCCCAGGGGTTGAGTCATATGAACTATTTGATTTAGAAGGAAGAATCGTTAGACCAATAGCTCAAAAAAATAAATATATTGGAGATCCCTTTTCTGTAAAATCAATGGAAATTTTTCGAAATTCTAGCAGAAAATTTTATTATGAAAAATTGGGAGATGGAATTCATGGCATTGCTCAGCGAATTGAAGCTCTCAATAGAAAAGTTAATGCCTATGAAACAGTGGGAATAATTGCAATTAAATTTGCACCAAAATCACTTGAAATTCAGGCAAAAACAAATTCGGGAGCATATTTACAAGCATTAGCTACATCAATATTAGTCGCAATGATCTTTTTTGGAATGATTTACTATATGACTGTAAGACATTTCGATGAATTCATGGTGCAACTTGAGGAATGTATGCGAGGCAAGAGGAAAGAGTTACAATCAAGTTTACTTTGGGCAGAATTTCTTCCACTCAGAAATACAATTAATTCTCTTCTTTCTAGAAATCGTGAACTTATGGCCGAACAAGGAGATGATAGTTTTGTTGAAATGGAACCGGAAGGTCCATATCTCGATATATGCTCTGAACTTATGCGAGGTTCAGGTGTTGCTACTATGGTTTTAAATTCAGAAAAATTATTATTTAAAATAAATAACCAAGGAGAGGAATTACTTTCTTTTAGACAAGATGATTCCTCAGGACAACCTATATTAGATATTTGTAGAGATAAAGGAATTGCTGCAACTTTGCTTGGTGTTGCTGAAAAATCTGAAAATGGACAAGGAACTATGGAAGTTGATCTCTATAAAATGAATGGACGAGAATATAATGTTTTTTGTAAGGCCTTTATTGGAAGAGATAGTTTTCCTAAGGCCTACTATTACACAATGATAAAAGATGATGAGTACTAAGGGTGTACAAGTATTTGATAATTTGAAAGCACCTGATGTTCCAGGTGATTATCATCGTATAGTCTGTATGACGGGAAAATTAAAAGGTCATGTCTACATATTGCATGGCAATCGTTTAATACTTGGACGAGATGAGAAATGTGATATTTATGTAGAAGATGAGAGAAGCTCCAGAGAACATGCAGAACTCGTTCTTATGAATGGAAAATATATTTTGACCGATCTAAAAAGTCAAAATGGTATTGTTGTTAACGATCTTAAAATAAATCAACATACATTGGACATTGGGGATAAAATCATTATTGGTAAAACAGTGTACAGGTATGATCATCTGCATATCGAACCTTTACCTGTTTTAGTAGAAGAAATAGATGAAGTCAAAAATCTAGAAATCAAGCAAGAAGAGGAATTAAAACGAGAAAAAAGAAGAAAAAGAAGAGCTAAATCAAAAACAAAACTTACATCATCAGGTGGTGTAGATAAGAAAAAATTAATCATTCGCTTAGGTATGCTACTTGGAATTTTGGCATTAGTTTTTGCACCTTCAGATGATCAAAATTCTCAAAAGAAAAAAATAGAGGAAGTAAAAACTAAAACTTCAAAAGATGAAGAGAAGAAAAAAGATGATACAGATAAAAAATATGAAGAATATGTAAAAAATTATAGGCCAATCGAAGATCCTGAATTAGAAGCAAGATTAGTGGCCATCATTCACAGAGGAAATAGGGATTTTAGGGAGAGGAACTTTTATCGTGCAATGAAAGAATTTTCTTTGGCCCTTATTATTTCACCAGACCACGCATATGCTTCGTTTTACCTGGCCAAGGCACAAGATGAATTACTCAGAGAAGTTGATCAATTTAAACTCAAAGCTTCAAGTGATTCTGAATCTTTACGCTATGAATCTGCAATTATATCTTATTGTGCTATAATTAAGCTGTTAGAGGATAATCCTGAGAATGAGGATTATAAACAGGCCAAAGAAAAAATAAATAAACTTGAAGTTATGCTTGGAAAGAAAAAAAATGAAACTAAATGTATTAAAAAAGAGGAAGTCAATAAGTAGAAGGCCTATTTTGAGATAAGGAAAGAGATTGTGCAATTAAGTGTTTTTAAAAACAATAGATTGATTGATCAAATAGATCTGTCCAATGAAATTAACACAGATATGGATGGAGAAGGTATCTTTTTTATTGGACGATCAAGTCAATGTCATGTGTATTTAGATGATAAAAAAATCTCCAGAGAACATGCTAAACTTATTCACAGTGGAGCTAAATGGGTTTTAGAAAATTTAACAGAGATAAATCTTTTTTCTGTTAATGGTGAAACGAGAAAAAGATACGAGTTAAAAAATGACGATATAATTTTATTAAATGAATATAAAATCAATGTTGATCTACCCCAAACGATAAAAGATGTTGTAGTAAAAGAAGAAATTGAACTAGATAGAAGTGAAGATAAGAATTCAAGCGTGCCGACCGGAACGATGACAATGGCCATCCCACGTGACTTTGATTTTAAAGATGCTTCCCCTATAGAAGAACAGCAAAAAAAGGAGGATCAGCAATCTTTGAATGATGATGGAACTTTCAATTTTGATAATTCTGGTACTCATAATTTAGAGATTGAAAATAATAATTCTAGTGAGAGTTTTGAAAATGATTATGGTGAAAATAATGGTTTTGGAGATGAATTTGCTGGAAATGAAGATTTTGTAGATGGACAGGAAAATGTAGAGTTTTCAGAAGAACAAGATGGGCTTGAAATGATTGAGTCCCCGGATGATGTATTTTCGGATGATCAAAACCAAGAAGGTTTTGATTTAGTAGATGCTGATAAAACAAATGTCATGTCGGGACTGGTGAATTTCGAGCTTGAAATCTATGGAGAGTTTTCACCATACGATAGATATGTAATTGATAAAGAGACTATAATCATTGGTCGAGATTCTTCGAAAGCAGATCTTGTGATACATGATCCAGATATTTCTGCAGTCCATGCGAAAATAATTAAAACGAATGTCATCTGTATGATTGAAGATCTGAATTCTCACAATGGGACAACTCTCAATGGTAAAAAAATAAATAAAGATATCCTGAAAGTTGGTGATGAAATTGTATTAGGTTCAACCACTTTTACGGTAAGAGTTCAATCTGAAATTCTGGATCTACGTGAAGATCAGTTAATGCCAGTTGAAAAAAACCAAGTTGTTCAAGTTGAAGAAATCATTGAAGTCGATGAAGATGATGAAATAGATGACAAATCATCAGGTAAAGCGAAGGGATCATTCATTGAAAGGATGAAAAATAATCCAGAGGAGAGGAAAAAACTACTCTTCGGGGCAGTTATCCTTCTCGCATTGCTCTTATTTTTGCCAGATGAAAAGAAAGAAGAACCTAAAGTTGTAAAAACACCGAAAGTGGAAAGGCCAAAAGAAGAAAGTAAATGGACCCAAGAAGTGAAAGCTGAATTAGATACCTTATATGAACTTGCAAAAAGAGGTATCGAGGCCAATAATTTGCTCGAGGCACAAAGAAATTTAGATGAAATGAAAAAATATGATCCAAAACTGGAATATAAGAACGCTAGAGATTTAGATTCTCAAATAGAAGATGCACTTGCATTGTTAGCAAAGAAAGAAAGAGATCGCGAAAGAGATAAACTAGAAATTGAAAAAAAGGCCAGAATTAAAGAACTTGAAAAAAAAGCTGAAGAGGCAGTTGCTAAAAAACAATCGACTTTATCGAGAGAACTATTTTCAAAAATTTTAGAAGAGGATCCGGAAAATTTACAAGTAGTTATTTTAAGAAAAGAATTGGAAGATTGGGAACGAAAAGAAAATGAGAAAAAAGTTGAAGAAGCAACTAGAATTGCTGAACGCAAAAGAAAAGTTGATCTGTTTATACCCGTAGAAAAAACATATTTAAAAAAGAATTGGTATCAAGCAGCGATCGAACTTGAAAAATTTACTGAAATTAAAGATATGGATGAAGATCTCTTAATTAAAGCTAATAAATATTTAGAACAATCTAAAAAAGAACTTGAAAACATAGTTAATCCAAGACTTGGCAAGGCCCGTTCGCTAATTGAGGGACAAGACTTAAAAGGTGCTTATGAGATTTTTAAAGAAATTCTCAATTATGAACCAACAAACGTACAGGCCATAACTGAAATGAGTGAAATACGGTCTAAGTTGCATAACCGCTCTAAAAAAGTTTATAGGCAAGCATTGATTTCAGAATCTTTAAGTTTATTTAATGATGCGAAAGAAAAGTTTCAAGAAGTGCAGCAGATTTCACCAAGTGATTCAGAATATTATAAGAAAGCAACATTAAAACTAAAAAATTATTTGGAATAATTATGAATATTGATAGCTATGCAGCGATTACAAATCAGGGTCCTTTTCTCAATTTGAACGAAGATGATATTGAAGTTGACTTGGCCAATGAACTTTATTTAATTTTTGATGGGATTGGAGGCGTTGGGATAGGAGACATATCTGTCCAAGAAGTAAAAAAATATATCTCTACTTTTTTCACAAGAGTTTCTGGTGATCCTGATAGTACTCTTCCTTTTTTTTACAATGAAAAGTTTACGATTGAGGGAAATGCCTTACTAAATGCACTTCACTGTGCTCATATAAAACTTAAAGAATCAAATATTCAAAAAACATATTCGCAAAGAGGAGCTGTGTCTTTGGGAGCGGTGGCCTTATCTGAAAATGTGATTAATGTGGCCTCTGTTGGTAATTGCTGCGTTAAGTTGTACAAAAAAGGTAAAGTAGAAACTCTAATTAGGCCAGATACTTTGAATGATATTTCAAAAGATGATCATCACCACGGAAATTTATCTTGTCCTATGAATGCGTTAGGCCTATTTGATAAACTTCATTTTGAGATGAAAGAAATTAAGGCCGACAAAGGTGATCAGTTGATATTAATGACAGATGGTGTATATAACTATATCGAAAATCAAGAGTTGGTCTTTATTTTGCAAAAAGATGGCCTAAATTTGAAAGAGAAAATAAATGAACTGATGTCTCTGGCCAATTCTCGTGGAAATTTAGACAATCAGTCGTGTATCATTCTTAAATTCTAAACTCACGTTTTTTCATCAATTATTCTTTCCCTTGCTAGGTAATTGACTTTAGGCCAAAATAAAGTACAAGGAGTTTTATGAGTACCAAAGTTCTTGTTGCAGATGATAGTTTAACTATACAAAAAGTCATAAGTATTACACTTTCCACTTTGGATTACGATGTATTAGAGTGCTATGACGATAAGGCATTATTTGATGTTCTTAAAAAAGAAAAATTTGATATAATTCTCCTTGATTTTAATCTATCAGATGAAAGGTCTGTGTATGAAATTTGTGCAGAGATTCGGAAACAGGATAATTCAGTAAAAATAATGGCCATGTTAGGTACTTTTGATTCTGTTGATAGTGATCAGGCCAGTAAGGTTTTTCTTAATGACTATATTGTTAAACCATTTGAGAGTGCAAAGTTCATAAATAAACTTCGTACTTTAACAAGTACTGATGGCCCCATTGAGCAGAATGATGATGTAGAAGAAGATTTAATTTGGGAAGAAAGCTCTCACAATTTTGAACAAAATAAGTTTGATAGTCATTTTTCTGAAGATGAAGACGAAGGTCTTGGAGAATGGCAAGTAGAGACTCCAGGGTTTGGTAAAGAAGGCCTTCATGAAAAAACAGAATCATCGATTAATGATTTAACAGCAATGGGAGTAAACCTTCTAAAACAAGAATTATCTGGCTGGGGAGTTGAAGTACCAGGGGTTATCGGTAAAAATCAAACTGAAGGGATGATTCCGCCCATAATAGATGGGATTGATCCCTTGGAGGCCGATCCTAAAGAAGAAGGCACTGGAATTACAAAATTTGTTCCGCGCACTTCGGTTGAAGATTATGAAGAAAGTGCAATAGAGTTGAAAGATAATGTTTCTCTTGAAGATGAGCTTGGTGAAGTTACAGGCAATATAGATATTTCAGAGATGGATTTAGAAAGTGAACCACAAATGGTTCCTGAAGATGATGATCTGGCCTATCCTGAGCAAAGCGATATTGAAGAAGAAATCGAATTTCAAAATGATGCGGATGATGATTTAGAAGATAGATTAACAGATGATTTAACTACAAAACTCATATCTCTAGATGATTTAAATATTGAAGAGGAAGATAAACTTGTTGAAGACCAGCTTGAAGTCACTGAAGATGAAATAAATTTATCAAGTCTTACTAGTGAATCTAGAAGTGATTTGGTTAGGGATATTGAAGATGAAATTGGCCCAGATGAGTTCTGGGCAACGGATGTGATTACTCCATTAGAAATAGAAGAAAATGATCAAATTTTGGAAGAAATGGAAGAAGAAGAGTTTCAAATTCCTAAGAAACACTTAGAAGAGAGTCTTTCCACTAATTTTTCTAAATCCATAGAAGAAGCACAGAAAGCTCTTGCTGAAATTGAGTCTTCACCGGCACAAAAAATAAGTGATTATGTAAATCCTAGTAGTGAAAGAACAAATGATGATGTCAATTTTAATATCGATAAGGAGTCTTTCAAGAAAAGCTTAAGTTCTCAACAAGGTAATGACTCTATAAATGTTCCGGTTATTGATGAAGAAAAAATAATTTCAAGCTTGAAAGGGTCGCTCAAAGCGATGATCGAAGAAACTGTAAAACAATATTGTTCGGAGAGTATTGAAAAAGTTGCTTGGGAAGTTATTCCAGATCTTGCTGAGAATATTATTAAAAAAGAACTCGATGAAATTGCTCAAAGTGTAAAGTCCTCAGCAGATTCTTAATGTAGCAGAATATATCTTTTTTTGTTCTCCTGATTTATCTTCTAGAACAAGGGCCGCACCACTTTCATCAATGCCTATGAAGGTGCCTTTGAAAGTTTTATTATCTTCGATAATCTCAACTTTTTTATTCATATGAAAGCAATTATGACTAAATAGGGGATAAATTTCATCTGGTGTAAATCTATTGGCAATAAAATATAGATACAGAAGCGCGGTTAAATTTTTTGTATCAATAGGTTCAATTTTTGTTTCAAACAGATTTCCATATTCAAAATCTTTTTTTTCTTTTGGACAAAAGAAGTTCAAACCTATTCCAATAATACATATTCCGTCTACAAAGTGGGAGATAATACCTCCAATTTTTTCACCTTTCTTATTTAGTAAATCGTTTGGCCATTTGAAATAAATTTCTATGTCATATTCTGCCTTGATAAAATCTTTGAGAATAATAGCGCACTCTATTGGTGTGAGTTCAATTTTCTCATTGGGTTGAAGAGTAAAAGAGAAGGCCAGAGAGTTTTTCAAATGTTGCCATGAGTTATTTGATCTTCCAATTCCACTCGTTTGCCTTTCCGTACTGACGAGTGTCATAAGGGAGGGCAATTTTTTAGAGTCTACAAGGTTTTTGAGATAGATCTGAGTTGATTCTACTTCGTTTAAATGTATGTGTTCAAGTTTCATGTTGATTCACCTTGAATAATTTTTTATATTGCACTCAATCAGTTAAATCTAAATCATATGGAGTACAGATGTCTCTTATCAAAAGATCAGTTCCTCGTGAAATAAAATTTACTATAGGGATAAATCCTTATGCTGCAGGAAGTGTGATGGCCGAGTTTGGAAATACAAAAGTTCATATAACGGCCACTGTGGAAGAAGAAGTTCCAAGATTTTTAAAGGGAACAGGTAAAGGATGGGTCACAGCAGAATACAATATGTTGCCAACTTCAACACATGAGAGAATTGGAAGAGAGAGATCAAAAGTTAGTGGACGTACACAGGAAATTCAAAGACTTATAGGTAGGAGTTTGCGTGCAATTGTTAATTTTGAAAAGCTAGGGGAAAGGCAAATTATTATTGATTGTGATGTGATGGTCGCTGATGGTGGAACGAGAACAACATCAATTTCTGGGGCATATATTGCTCTGGCCATTGCAATAAAAGGATTGATGAATCAAGGAAAATTGAAAGAATCACCACTTCTTGAGCCAATTGGTGCGTTGAGTGTGGGGATTGATAAGGAAGGAAAAATAATTGCTGATCTCAATTATGAAGAAGATTCAAGTTGTGAGGCCGATGTAAATATTGTGATGACAAAAAGTGGCAAGTTTGTTGAAGTCCAAGGTACTGCTGAGGGTTTGCCTTTTTCAAGAGATCAACTCAATGCGCTTATCGATTGTTCACAGTTAGCACTTCAAGAGGTTTTCAAAAAGCAAGATGAGATTTTGCGATGAAGTTTTTTTTGGCAAGTTCAAATTCTCATAAGGCGAAAGAATTTGATGATTTGTATAGTGATTCTGTTGTAGAAATAGAAAGTATAAGTGAAAAGATACATGTTGAAGAAACTGGAACGACATTTAATCAAAATGCACTTCTTAAGGCCCAAGCTTATTATGATAAATTTAAAAGGCCTATTATGTCAGATGATTCTGGACTTGTTGTTGATGCCTTACCGAATGAATTAGGAATTTATTCAGCTCGATTTGGTGGAGAAGGTTATGATGACGAAGGGAGGGCAAGGTTACTTTTAAAAAAAATGGAGGGAGTGCCAGACAGCAAAAGAAGTGCTTATTTTTTATGTGTTCTTTGCTTCTATATCAATCCACAGGAGATTTTTTTCTTTGAAGGAAGAGTAAATGGTAAAATTGCTCTTGATTATATTGGAGAAGAAGGATTTGGATATGATCCTGTTTTTATTCCAGATTTAGGACCTGAGGATAAAACGCTTGCTCAACTTCCAAATTGGAAGCTGATACACTCGCACAGGGCAGTTGCCGTGTCTAAGTCAATACAATTTTTTCAGTCGATTAGTTAATTGATATGCTTCCCATGTCTAATTGACGGCCAATCCTTGTAAAGGGCCTGTGTTGAATTAAATTGGCCAAATGAAATACTGCATTACTTTTCAATGAAGATCACAAATGCTAGAACAGAGGCCTTTAATAATCGCTGTAAGCTCGTCCAGAGGCGGGCGTACGGATTTAAGTCGTTTGGTAACTATCGATTAAAGGTTCTAAATGCTTGTTCTTAAAGGCTGAGTGCGGCGTGCTCCACCATGAAGGGATGGGAGTCGAGTCGAATCATCAAAGAGTGGGATTTTAGATGGTCGGAGCGATAGGATTTGAACCTACGACCCCTTGCTCCCAAAGCAAGTGCGCTACCAAACTGCGCTACGCTCCGATAATGTACCTTGAAATCAGATCTCCATGTATATGGGATGAAACCTTAATTGGCAAGTAAAGAATGGCGTAATTTGCTATCCTTCTCTCTTTTATCTAAGGAGTGACAATTATAGGTTTCGTTAAATTTTAGGTAATAAGCGAAGGTGCAACGTATATTTGGCGACTATAATTTGTGTCTAAAATACCCTAAGTTATTGAGACTAAAAGGTTCGAGTAATAATACTTGCTTTTATTTCAAAAAATACTCCAAATCCTGATTAAATAGTCTCAGGCAGAGGATTAAAAGATTTGTCCTGGGTCTTCTATTTGGACGTCCGCACTCTTTGTACGTATTGAAAAGGGATTTGAAAAACTAAAACTATACAAAGGGTATTAAAATGATGTCTGGCCTAGATGTAAAAAAATATTCAATCTTTTTTATTCTTGCTTTTTTTGGTTTGCTAAATTCATGTCAGGTTCAAAATGAAATAAATAGCTCAAAAAAGAAAAAGAATAATGTTTTTTTAACATCAGATGATAATACAGGGAAAAGTCAAGAAGCTGTTCCTGAAGCTCAAAGCATCGATCTTTGGTTAGAGGGCTGTCACCTTCAAATCATTAATATTGATTATGTTCAAGAGTTCAAAAGCGAAATAACTGAAGGCAACTATCCAAGTCCAATAGAACTGTGTGAAGACAGCGAATATAAAACTATGGCACTAGAAGTATATGATGAATTGATTGAAGTATTCTTAGTTGATACTAGTTTACTTTCTATTCAAGATAATGAGCTTATTGAAGATTTAATACAGGAAGCTTTACGAGAAACAGTTTGTACTTATAGACCAAATATTTGTGCTAACTAGGATGTCATGATGAAAACAAATAAGTATTTAAAAGCATTTTCCAAAATTTTTATTTCAATAATACTTATATCTTGTCAGATGCAGGTTGAAAGTAAAAAAAATACGGAATTAACTTTACCAATAAGCAATAAGGAAACTCCTAATCCTGAAGTTGAAAGAAAACTCACAGCAGTTGAGCTTGGACAGCAAGCACTTGAAGTTTGGTATGATGAATGTTTGGGTGAACTTGAACTATCTGTGGGAGACAATTTAATCCAATACTGTGAAGATAATGATTTTACGACTAAAGCTCTCTTATATTACGATGACCTTATTCATTCAGCACAAGACGCTAGTTATTTTGAAGGTCTATCTGATACAGAAATTTCAGTTGCTTTAAGAAGAATAAATGAAAGAGCTGTGGAGGATTCATATTGTTATTACAGAGGAGAGAGATGTATAAATGGTTACCCTGATGGCCCATTTGATCCTATCGAAGCGTTTAAGGATTTTGATCCAAATGATGATGGTGATAATGATGAAGTTGATCCAGATACTGGATATGATGATGAGCAAGATATTACAATAATAATTAATATAATCTTTAACTTCGATTTTGATTCATCCTATGGATCTTGTATTTATACTGATTATTTTGGAGAGACACAAATTATACCTAATGGTGGAACAACTTTGAGAATGGATGGGACAGAGTTGAATTGCATTAACGGTTATTTGATTAGCGATTTTTAGTATTCTTTTTCTCTATATATAAGAATTTATACAACAGGAATGAAAAGTGATGAATTGTATTGACTGCTATCAGATCTGACACTCGGGCATTTTTGATCATTTTACTTTTAACTGTAAGATTTTATCAAAGTGTTCGTTCTTACTTATTTCCTTCTATATTATAACTGCTTTTTCATCAAGCCCCCTTTGCAAATATGATGATAAATTTTTATCATTCCATTTTTTTATCCCCTCATTAAATGTTTCCATTGGAGTTCTTCCATTGCACATCTTACCCTGATGAGTTCTACTATTATTAAATTTATAAATAAATTCATCTAAGTCTGCTTGAAGCTGTTCAAGGGAATTATAAATTTTCTTCCTGAAGGCCACTTGGTAAAACTCATCTAATATCGTCCTATGAAAACGTTCACATATTCCATTAGTTTGTGGGTGTCTTGCTTTGGTTTTTGTGTGATCAATATCTTTTATGGCCAGATAGAGTTGATACTCATGCTCTTCTGCGCGTCCACAAAACTCTGTTCCTCGGTCAGTTAACATTCTTAGTATTGGGACATTTTTTTCATCAAAAAATGGAATTACTTTATCATTTAAAATATCTGCAGCACAAATTGCTGTCTTCATCTGATAAAGTTTTGCAAAAGAGACTTTCGAATATGTATCCACAACCGTTTGTTGATATATTCTTCCAACTCCTTTAATGGTTCCGACATAAAAAGTATCTTGAGAAACTAAATATCCAGGGTGATGAGTCTCAATTTCCCCATGTGCCTCCTTTTCAGTTTCTTTTTTCTCTAATGCTTTAAGCTGTGCCTCTGTTAAAACTTTTCCCTCCTTAGCGACGATTTTTTCAACGTTTTCAAGACGTTTTTTAAAAGTTTCCAAATTGTTTCTAATCCAAATTCCCCTCACTCCGGCACCTGAGATCGAAAGTACTTCGATTTTAGTTCATTAGATGCTCTCGTCTGTCCATACGCAGGTTCATCAAATGCTATTTGAATAACTGCTTTTTCTATCTCTGGTGCTGTACGATTTTTGAAATTCGGTGAATTTCTTGGTTTATCTAAAAGACCTTCAAGTCCACCCGTGGTTTTGGCCTCTTGGTAACGATAAAAGGTATCACGGGAAACTCCCATGATTTTGCACGCCTTACTGATATTATTTAATTCTGCAGCAAGGTTTAAAAGTCCTAGTTTGTTTTGTACTAATTTTGTTGTAACATTGACTGAAGTCATTGAGATCTCCTTTGTTTAATTTTGTTTCTGATAAAATCAAATTATAAAAGTTGATCTCAATGCTTTCAAATGTAAGGATATTTCCTACTTGATTTGTCGGAATGTCAGATATGATGCTTACTTATACAGATGAATGTCGCTCTTTCTTCCTGGTGTCAATTTTCATCTTCAAAAAAATTATAGTGGAGGCCTCTGAAACGTTGGAGTAAGAATTAAGGTAACTATTTCCATATGAATGTAACCGCTTTTATTAACTGGCCCAATTTAACATCATTTCACTGGATAAAATTCGATCAATGCGCTCCATTTTGCTTTTCATCATTCTGCCCATTTTCACCCTTATAATAGTGTAATATCGAATTAATATTCTTCCTATCAACAGTGAGACTACTTTTATTGCTGGCCTTATCTCCCTCATCTCCTGATGTTTTTTTCACGAGGTTAAAATGTTCTGGGGAAACATCTGTAGATGCGGGATCTTGTGATTTACTAGGATCATAGGCAGAGTCTTTTAATTCGCGCTGAATAGACATGTAATTTCCGGTACTATTTTCTCCTCCTCCTATGGAAAGATAGCCTGAGACGATATTATTATAGTGAGCAAGTGCTTTATAATCATCACCCTTATTTTCAATTTCATTTCTAATGATTTCAAATTGATCATTGTCAATTGAATCTCCTTCATTCAATCCTAAAGTTTTCTTTTTAATTTTATTTTTAATCTCATCAAGAATTGCTTCCTTTTCAGCTTTATAATATGATTCAACTTTTTCCATTAATACCTTTGGATCGTCTCCAAATTTTTTAAAAAGCTTTTTGATTTCATCATCAGATCGTCCATCTTTTTTGAGATATTCTACTACAGCTTCTTTATCATTTTTATCGACCTCTGCTATTTTACGTAGCTGTATCTTTGTTTTTAGCTTGGCCTCTAATTCCATCTCTTTAAGTCTATCAACCATATAATCATTGCCGAGAATTTCTTTACATTCAGGAATTTCTTTTGCGGTTTTCGCATTTTGTTCTGCAGCTGCTTTGCAAGTATCTAATAACTTGATCTGTTTTTCTTTTAACTCATCAAATTTAGCGTTTTTTGCAACTTCATTGCTAGACAGAGAGGAGAGTTCGTCAAGCCCATCCTCATTATTTTCCCTTCCATAGTTATAGGAGTGAATATTGCTGGCCCCAACTCCAACCCCTCCTCTGGCAATATTTAGCATAAAATCAACTTCTCCAGCTACATCTAGATTGGTTCGAATTTCTTTGATTGTATTCACGACAGCACATGCTTTTTGATTTGAAATGTTATCTACTCCAGAATAATTCTCTCTCTTTTGACAAATGAGTACAATATTAATCATACATTCATCCCAAATTGCAGCAGCTGTAGATTTAATATCCCCTGTTGGAGCTTTACAGCGATCAGAGGAAAATTTTGCACTCACGTTTTGTAATGTTTCATCTGAACATTCTGTTTGTAAAAGTGAAATATTAAATTTTTTGTTAGAGTCTCTTTTTTTTGGATCACTTGTATCAGCATATTTAAAATTGTTTTGAGGGTCAGCAAATAGGCAGTATGAGGAAATATTACTCAAAATCGCTTTCGTCATTGTTCCTATGTAGAGTTGATTAAAATTTTTATGGTCGGTAATCTTAACTTGTCCAGCTTTTTTAAGGGCCTCTTGGTCACCATAAAACGCCTTTGCAATTTTATCTGAAAGATACTTATTAAGTTTATCAAAGTCTGGATCAGTAACGATTTCATGTCCAGGAATTGACGTATCATGAAAAGCAATTTGATCTTTTTGTTCACCGGTAGATGATGTGTTTTTCTCTTGAGATTTTTTGTAAGAAAGATATTTTTTAATAATCGCTTCCAACTTGTCTCTTCCATTTAGATCAAGCAGCTGATAGATACAATTTTCTTGTGAATGTTCGACATTCTGCTTAGTACAAACTTCATTCCATTTTTCTTCTGTAGCGCAATCATTTTCAACGAGTTTTTTTATTTCAGGATCTTTAACAAGCATCTGTTCAAGGGTGATTTCTTTAGGAACAGGAGGGCCTTCAAGTTCTGCTGAAGCTAGAGTTGAAATGATCATTAAAATTGAGAAAAAGATTACCCTCATATGCCTATCTTATCGTATTATTGGATTAAATTGTTTAAGTATTAGTCTCTAGTTCTTAATGATGTGTGATTTTAGATAGTTGGCGTAGGAATTGGTTTTCATCACTCTGCCACATTATGAATGCCACAATTAAGTAGTGATTTTGAATACTTACCATATTTACCCTTTAATTTAAGACACTTATCCTTAGCTAAAGAGCAATCCCTTTCAATCCCTAAAATTTCCTTAATAGAATATCTGATGTTTGAAAAGTAATCTTCATCCCTATAAAGGTTACAGTTCACTCCCTCGTCCCATGCAGTATCAATATAGTCACGAATATCAAACTTTTTATTCACTTTCCATTTATAGACAAATTTTAAGTCTGAGAATTTTTCAATTTCACGACCGAAAAACTGCTTTCCAGTGAAGAGGATTGTATCGATAATATGCTTTTCACAACCAATATAAGGTTCAGCGAAAAAATTTGAAAATGAACTTTTTAATGGATCTCTCCCGGTTTTTAAGACATCATTCCAAAATCTCATTCCATTGAAATTTGCAACAAGATCAGCATGTGAATAGACTCCAGTTGTAATGAGTCCAAACTTTCCACTTTCTTTATCGATTCCCCAATTGACAGCACTTCCAAATTCCGGTGTCGACTCATTGTAGAATTCATCACTATCTAAATAGGCTATTTCAAAATAGCTTTTTCCTTCTGCAAAAAAATGACCTAGCTTGTCTAGGCCTATAACCATTCCTCCAATATTAACTACACTACTTAAACCTTTCAGGTTAAGAGACATTCCCTGGAAAAAGTTAACATTACGATACATTGAGTATTCTAGAGGAGTTTCTACTGTATAAGGATAAAGAAGATTTCTAAGTTTTGTATCTAATGAATATCCTTTCAAACCAATCGTTGTTTGAAATATTTTTTTTTCGAGAGCTTCATATAGATTTTCAGGATTGCAAAAATCACTTCTTCCTTCTAAATCTTCTTTATCTTCTTCTATTTCTGAATTTGCGAGCTCTACAGCTTGAGAAATCTTTTGATTGAAGTAATTATTGATGACATCAGTAGCGTCATCTAGTTCCATTACTTCTTCTCTGGTTGTAAAACTGTCTATTTCAGCACATATGCCGTTTAAAGTAATGGAAAGTATGATGATGAGACCCAACTTATTCATGGGAAATATTTCCCACGGCAGTGCAATAGTGGTCAAGGGAATTGTCGCTAAAAGTAAATTTTTCCAACTTATTAATGACTGCAAGACTTAGCTATGTTAACACTTCTCAAGTCAAAATTTGTTGAGTTACTAAAAATAATGAAACAAAAAAATTTTTTGATTCGTATCTTAAATAATTTACGTGAGGTCATGATGTCATCAGTTAATACCAATGAAATTAAAAAAAGTATCATCGGAGAGTATAGGGAACTTACTGTTGCTGCTGTTCTTCTTGGCTTGATACAGGGAATTATCTTAAATATAGCTTTCGTCTATGCTGCTCTAAAGCTTGGATTTTCAATTGGAGGAAGCACTGTTGCAGCAATTATGGGATATGCTCTTCTTAAAGGGATCCTTGGTAAAGGTACAAGTATTGAAAACAATATAAATCAAACCATCGCTTCAGGAATCAATACTGCTGGAACAGGTGTCGTTTTTACTTTGCCTGCCCTTTTTCTTTTAAATAAATCTTATCAAGAGGCCGGACTTGCTAGTCTTTCGTTTTCCCCATGGCCGTTTATTATTGCTGGAATTGCTGGATCATTTTTAGGTGTTGTCTTAATCATTCCTCTTAGAAAACAAATGATTGATCTTGATAGACTTCGATTTCCAAGTGGAGTGGCCGTCACTTCAATCATTAGATCTGGTTCCTCTGGACTTGGAAAAGCTAAATTACTAGGTACCGGATTTTTAATAAGTGCAATCTGGAAAGTTCTATTGGACACAGGTGTATTTCCCGAAGAATTCAATTTTAGCTTTGGACTGCTCCCCGAATACTTATCTCCTTATGTCTACCTGTCCCTTATGAACTTAGCGGCAGGTCTTCTTGCTGGAAAAGGAGGATTGCCGTTTCTTGCAGGTGGAGTCCTTGCTTGGTGGGTGATTTCTCCGATGGCCGTTAATTTTGGTTGGACTGAAGGAGTCGAAAAAAGCGCCGAAGTAGGGATGCTGTATGGAAAAATGATGAAACCACTGGGAATTGGGACATTGATCGGAGGAGCACTTATGGGTGTGATCATGACTTTTCCTGCTATTAAAAGTGCACTACGCTCATTAATGATGGCCACTCAGACAGCTAAAACAGGAGGCAAGATTGTTGGGCATGATGAGATGCCATTTAATGTTCTAATTTATGGATTAGTTTTTTCAGTGATTCTCTTTTTTTGTGCTTCTTATATGATTGATGGTGTGACCTTTTTTCAGGCCCTGTTGGTTTCTATAGTAGGACCTCTTTGGCTGGGACTGGCCTCTCTCATTGTTGCTCAGGCCACAGGAATGACTGATATTTCTCCTATGTCGGGCATGGCCCTCATAACAGTCACAATTATCATGTTTCTACTTAACAAAAACATTGCCGCGGCCATGGTTGTTGCCGTTGCTGTTTGTGTGGCCATTGGACAGGCCGCAGATATGATGCAAGACCTTAAGACTGGATTTATGATTGGAGGTCGTCCCATAAAACAAGGAGCTGCTCAATTTGCCTTGACCTGGATTGGAGTTATTATCTCTGTGGGCACAGTCTATGTTCTTTGGGAGTCTCCCACTAAGTTTGGGCCAGGTACCCCACTTCCAGCTCCTCAGGCAGGAGTTTTAATGGGGATAATAAATGGACTAAAAGACGGCTCCGTACCTATAGATAAATATATATTAGGTGGAACGATAGGAGCAATATTGACATCTGCTCCTATGGCCGGACTTGGAGTTTTAATAGGGCTTGCCATGTATTTACCTTTTTCGATCACACTAGGGTATGGGATTGGTTGTCTAGCTCAAATGTTTCTTGAAAAGACAAAAGGCCCCGCATTTTGTGAACATAAACTCGTTCCCTTTGCTGCAGGACTAATTATTGGTGAGGCCTTAACAGGGGTTATTAGTGCATTTATTCAAATTCTTAAATCTTAAGTAGGTATGAAATATGAAAATGATAGGTGAAATTCTTTTTGGAATTGGATCAATAATAGCAATTTGTGCAGCAGCGAAGTTGCCTAAGCTTGGGGAGACTTACCCTGATACGCTTGGGCCATTTTGGGTTGGAATTGTATTAGCAATCGCTGGCTCAATTGCTTGGCATTTAAGGGTTAAAAAAAGTATTCATGCAGAACTTAATGAACATAAAAAATTAGGAACTTCACCTGCTGACTTTTTACACAGAGCACTTATTCAGGCAAAGGAACTTAAAAAAGAGATACATCATCTTTCTGAAAGTCAAATTTGTAAAAGAACTGATTTGATCTTAGAAAATGACATCGCTCCTTTTGTAGAGTTTAAACAGGCGCTCATCAATATGTATGGTATGTCTCATGGGGTAGATATCCTTGCAAAAATGGCATTTGGAGAGCGGATGCTCAACAGGGTATGGTCAGCAGCATCTGATAAACATAAACCTGAAGCAACGAGTTCGCTCGATGAGGCCATTATGGCCATTGAATCTGCTGTAGAACATATTGATCAGTTGAGTCGTTAGATTTAACGATTATTTTTGCTGTATGACTTTTTCATTTTCGTCGATTTGAAATTGTTTATCAATTCCCTTTTCCTTTGTTGTGAATGATCTGTTACTTCCATTTATTTTAATTTCAGTTTCCGAGGAACTTTGAAAAAGCTGTTCAAGCACTTTTTCTACTATTTTTTGATTTTGGACGGCCTCTTCTGGTACTACAGAACAAGATTTTGAAATTTCACAATAGTTACCCATTGTTTTTTTTATTTGACCATTTATGTAATCTCCAACAAGAGTGTTGTTGAGGTTTTTGTATGCATTATGTTTGAGAGCAAATAGAGATAATTCATCAAATTCAAGTTTATTTTGTAATTGATCTAAGTCTGTCACAAGGAAGTATGAGTCAGCTTCACCTTTTGTGATTGTGTCAAATACTTGCTGTATATCATTTTCAAAAAGTTCTATGATTTCGGGAGGGATAAGTTTTTTTTCAAATCCACTTAGAAGTTGATTATCAAATCCTCTATAGGCCTTGTAAACATCCAAGAAGTGTTGGCGAATATCACTTGTTTTTTTTCTTAATGCTTCAACTTTTTTAATTTTTTCTGCGACAACTTTTTCTTGATCGGCAATTGATTGGTCTTTACTTTTTGTTTGTTCAAAAGGATTTAAGCCAATATCTTGTATAGTTAATCTAATATCGAGAAGTTTTTGATTTTCGACGGCGAGATCATTTTCCATATTTGTAAGTTGAATTTTCAGTTTTCTTTGAGTTGCATTTAACAGAGTTTCGTTGAATTGCGAATTTTGTTTAAAATTTGTTGCTGTTTCGTCTAGCAATTTTTTTATATCGTCAAAATTGGCAGCATATATATTTGTATAAGAAATTATAAAAAGAATAAATATAAATTTCATAATAATCCTTATTCAAGTGTATAAACTTGAACTCTTCCTTCAGGAGTAATTTTAGCGGATTGACTTGTACTTTGCGTTGAAGGCTTACTTTCTTTTAATGACTTTGTATCTCCTTCAAAAGGTGTGAGTGGTCTTTGAATTTTAAATTTTCTTTTGAATTCATCAATTGAAACTTCTGAGTTTTGTGGTGAATTTAAAAGTTTATTGATGAGAAATTTCATGGAAACAGGATCTTTCATTTTAGAGTTTTCATTTGTGCATGTTTTTTCAAATTCACAAATATTGCTTAATACTTTTTGAATCTGGCCATTAGCATATTGTCCTAAAAGAGTATTATTGATTTTACCCCTGAGGAGATTGATGTCGTTCCTAAAACGTGTAAGATTTGCGTTTCGAAGTAATAAACTAGCATTGATATTGTAATTGAAAACTTGGTTATTAATTTTAGATACAGGCGTAGAATTAGAATTAGAATTAGAATTAGAATTAGAATTAGAATTAGATTTAGAAGGAATATTAGCTTGCTCATCTACAACTTGGGCCGTAGCACTTACTTTAATCCCCACCTTCTCCGATAATTCTTTAATTATTTTTTCTAGATCGTTTTTCGTTTTTTGATACTCTTCAAGCTTCCATTTATTATATCGAAGTCCATGTAATGATCTATCATCAGAATCTTTTCCAAATATTTTAATGTCAGCTTCCTTTGACTGGATTTTCAATTTGATAGTTTCAATTTTTTGTTGTAATTGATCAAGCTCTTGATTTTGAGTAGAGATAAAAATTTTTGCTTCTTCATCAAGTTTATTCTTTTCTTCACTATTATTACCTAAATTTGTAAGATTCATTTCATAATTTTTCATGTATTCTTGTACAGGACTAGGCTTTTCAGCTTCTTCCCATGGCCACCAGGCATGACCTTTTTGTAATATTAAAAGTGAGATAATAAAAAATATAAATTTCATTAATTAATCTCTCCTAATCTTTTAACAGGATGATTAATCTCATTTTTGATTAGCTCAATAATTTTTGGAGAGTTTTCTTTTGAGTTTAGAAGATTTTCGATTATTTCTCCAACAAACTTAGGTTTGTGAAATTTTTCATCTAGAGTGCAAATTTTTTTGATTTCACAAGAATGTCCTAACGTTCTTTGAATTTGTGAGTTGACGTGTTTTCCTATGCCTGTTTCATTTAAATTTTTATAGGACTGGATTCTTACAAGATCCAAGGTCGTAGAATCAAGTTTTGCTTTAGTGGCCAGTTGATCTATATCATTCAACAAAAATTTTGTACTCATATTCCCATGTGTGATTGTTTTCATGATTTTCTCTGCGTTCTTCTCAAAACTGGAAATTACGTCTACTGGGAGATCATTTTTACCGACTCTATACGTTTCATATTCTTTTTGAGCGGTTTTGAATTTTTGATGTACATCTTCAACTTTTTTCTTGAGATTTTTCAAATTATCTTGTGCGATTTGGATTTCTGAGAATTTTTCTCGTAATTGAGGAATGAGTTTAATTCGCTGTTCATCAGAATATAAACTCGGTCTGAAATTATATCTTTTGATTTTTGAAGCAATGGTCTCATATTCAGTTCTAAACTTATCAATCTTTGCTTCTTCTGTATTAATTTCAGAATTAATTTTTAGTCTCTCATTCCATATTTCCCAAATCGATTGTGCTTTTGAATCTCCTTTTAGCGCAGACTGCCGATGTTTTTTTACTGTTTCATCAAAAAGTTTCTTAAAAGACTTAAAGTAAGCAAAACAACGAAACGAGCTGATCAATGAAAGGATAAGGACAATTTTTTTCATGCACCAAACTCAAAAATTGTATGGTTAATTTTATCAAATTCTACTTTGTTTTTAAAACTTTTCCAGTAGGATCAATTGTTTGTTCCTTGTTCTTCGAAGGATCTTTAATTTTAAAATTACTATTTGTATCAGAAATATCAACAACAACATCATCAGAACTTTGAAGGATATAATCTAAAACATTTTGAACATAACCAACTGCTTTTTCAGGTGTCCCACATGAGTTTTTAATTTCACAAATATTTCCCATAGACTTTTTGATTTGTCTGTTAACATAGTCTCCAAGTAGGGTGTTATTTAAATTATTAAAGGAGTTCTGTTGAAGTGCAAAAATAGTCGTTTTATCAAGTTTAAGCTTTAGTTTTAGGGCACCAGTCTGATTCAAAAGAAAGTTTGAATCAAGTTTTCCTTTCGTAATTCGATCAAGAACATCTTGAATTTTTTTCTCGTATTTGTAAACTGTTTCAGGTGAAATATTTTTCTTTTCAGTATCTTCTAGTAGATCACTTTCAAAACCTCGATACTGTCGATACGCTTGATCGAAATAAGAGACTTTTGCTTCTACTAAACCCTTGTATTTTTCAATATCGTCTTGGTCAACGTTAATTTCTTCAAGTTTATTCTTATCCTTAACGATATAAGCTTTATTATAAATTCGTGTCTCTAAGTCACGTACTTTTTTCATTTGAGCTTCATATTCTGGAGCAATTTTGAGTTGGAATTCGGCAGATTTAGAATCTTTGTGAAGATTGTATCCGATTTTTAACCTGTCTAGCTCAGCTTGTTCTTTTTCGAGCTCTTCTTTGATTTTTTGAATTTCATCTTCGGTTTTTTTTTCAAGTTGTGAATTTGTTTCTTTTTTTGCCTTTTGAAGTAGATCTCTAATTGGGCCAAAATTTACCGCATAGGCATTAATACTAAGAGTAGCAAATATGATTACAAAGATTTTCATATTTTAATCCTTTTAAATTTTTAATAATTATTCAGTATCCATTTTATAATTAAGAAGTTGACCGTCACTATTATCGCTTTCACTCCATAATTTTTCCCAAAAATTCATTTCTTTTGAAAAGTATGGCCTAATTTTGAAATCACCAACGTGATCAGGGATTTCAAGTTTAGAATTCATTGGTGCCTGTAGTACTTTGTCGATCATTCTTTTTATATTCTTAGGAGATTTAACTTTATCATCAGCTTCACGACATGCTTTTTCTAATTCACAAATATTTCCGACGGCCTTACTGATTTGGCCATTTATGAAGTATCCTACAAGCGTTTGATTAATGTTTGCATAAAATGGAGCAGTTGAGTCTTCTAGTTTACCAATTGCTTTTTGCATTTCTTCAATATTGAGATCAAGTAGAAGAAATCTTGCATCAACTAAATGATCTTTCATCTTAAAAGCGTAAATATGATCCATAAGATCTGTTTTTTTGTGACTAATTTTTCCAGCACTTTCAAGAGAATGTACAGGTGTACCTTCAGTTTTATTTTCTCCAATGAACAGCTTGAGTTCTTCAATGTTTTTTTCTAATTTCGGAATGTTTCGGAAGACTGATTTGATTCCGCGTAGTGCATTTTCTCTTCGCCTATCATCATGTTCGTTGCCTCCTTTTATTTGTGATTCGATAGCTCGTTCGTAATCTTCTAAATTAGGATCTTGCATTTTGATCCCATATTTATTTTTTAAATCGATTTTTCTTTGTTTTAACTCGTTTAATTCTTTTTCAAGATCACCTATATGATTTTGAATTTTATCTTTTGCATTTTTTATTTTTTGTATCTGATCATCTGTTTTGTTATCTTTGTTATGGAGATCGTGATATTCTTGTACTGCATTTTCAAAAGAATAGTACCCTCCTAGAGTGAAGATTTCTTTAACCCCAGTCCATGCCCGATCAAATATAAAATCTCTTTCATATTCTAATTTATGATGATCAGCGATGATTTTGATTGATAATCCAAGAAGAACAGTTGTTGTGACAATGGAAATATTCTTGCGATTAAATACTTTTTGGCGTGATTTCATTATTTAATTCCTTTCTTAATTATATTACTTTTGCTCGCCAAGTCTATTTTCGACCTTGGTAATATCATCAATAAGTTTCTTAATTTTAACTTCTTTATTGCTATTGAGTAATCTTCTCGTAAGTAGACCAATTGTAGCAGGTGAATCATAGTTATTACGTTTGTAATAACACATGTTTTTTATCTCGCAGATATTGCCAATTGCCCTTTTTATTTGAAAATTTACATGTTTTCCGAGACTGGTATTATTTAAGCTTTCATATGATTTCTTTTTTATTGCTTCTAGAGCGACAAGATCTAGTCGGTACGACTTTTGGAGAAAATCTATATCATTGATTAGGAACTTAGCGTCATATCGTCCTTGTGTTAGATGATCAAGAAGCTTTTTTGCGTTTCCTTCAAATGCCTGTAAGACATCTTTTGGTACATTTTTATAGCCCTTACTGGTTACTTCATCTTTAAGTTTTTTTTCTTGCTCTTTAAAAAAGTCTTCAGCTTTTTTGGCTTTTCCTTCTTCTTCTTTTAACTTTTGCATTAACTGTACTAAATTAGACTTGCTTTGGCTGAAGTTTTCACTCTTTGTATTTTTGGCATATCTTTCAACCTCTCTTCTAGCTTGATCAATGTCTAACTCAACTTTGTGAATTATTCTAGATGCCTTGAGTTGTGCTTTTTTTGCTTCCCAAACTTTTGATCTAAGACTTTTTTTATCTTCAATACGTTGAGCTTTTTTAAATTCTTGTACAACTTTATCAAATTCCTTTCCATATTCAGAGAAACTTCCTGTTTGTGCCCAAAGCGGAATTGTACCAAATAAGAGAGTTATTCCTACAATATATCTATACATACTAAACTGCCTCCTGCAAACAGAGTTGGAATTAAGCTTATTATCCAAGAAAGGATCACACAAATTTCTAATATGAAATAAATTGATTCTCCTCCCAAGAGTATCAGTTTTAATTTTAAACTGTGATTGTTTTTAAAAATATGCGGTAAAAATGTTCAGAGTGAAAATATATAAGTTTATTTTCCTTCTATGATAATTTTGAAATCTGTTGGCTTTGTTGATTGATTTGAATCTTGAGTTTTGATTTGATAGTTTCTATTTGTTTCATTAATTTCTATTTTTGAATCGATGGGGTGGTTTAAAAGTGATTCAATCATATTTTGTACCGCTAAAGGTGCTTCTGAAACTGCATTATATGCACAAGATCTATTAAAACTACAAAAATTTCCCATTGCCTTCTTGAGTTGAGAATTTACATAATTACCTACAACAGTGTTATTAAGGTTTTTATATGAATTCATCTTAAGTGCAAGTAGTGCCGCTTCACTCATATTATTTCTTGTTTTAAATTCATCTAAATTGTTGAGTAAAAAACTTGAGTCTAAATTACCTTTCGTAATTCCATCCATTATGTCCTGCATAGCTTTGTCGAATTTATAAAGCACAGAAACAGGTACTTTTTTAATTCCATTGATTTCAGAAATCTCCTTGTCATATCCTTTGTATTGTCTATACAAAGTAACATACTGGTCATTTAATTGCTTAACATTTTCTTCTAGTTTTTTTATTTCATTTTTATAAGCAGTGAGTTTTTGCCAATCTTCAGTTGTTTTTAAAAAAAATCCATTAAACTTTTTCTGGTAATTTTCAAGTTCAAGCTTTTTTTCTTTGAGTTTGGAAGTAACTTCTTTTTTAGCAGTTTCTAATGATTCAAAGATCGATTTATCGTTAATCTTACTATCAGAATACTCTTTTGCAGCTTTATTAAGGAGTCCGACGATCTTTTCGTAACTTGCAAATAATTGCTCCGAACAAATGAACAATAAGACAATGGAGAGTATTTTCATGGTTGCCTCTTAATTAATTTTTTATGTTTCCATCGAAGTCATAAATGATTGATGATGGTTTTGTTTCGGTTATATTGCTTTCAGTTTGTGCTTGAGGTTTAGTTATAGTGCTATTTTGGGTATTAGTATTGTCAGTATTTTGTGTTTTAATAATTTGAAAACTTTTCTTCTCTTTATTTACTTTAACGGATGCGCCTGTTGGAGAGTCAAGAAGCTTGTCAAGCATAGTACTTAAGTGTTTTTGTTCAAGTTTATCATCCTCGTCATTTGGTCCACAAGCATTCTTTAGGCTACACATATTTCCAACAGCTTTTTTGATTTGTTCATTTATATAATTTCCTAAAATTGATTTTTCTATATTTTCTTTAGGATCATTCTTGAAAGTACTCTTAAGACTATTTATGAATGCTTTTCTTTTTTGAGATTCTGTTGCAGCCAAGTAAAAATCAGCTTCATTTTTATAATCGTTAAGTTTTTTACTGATTATAGAATTAGTACTTGAGGCTGGGCTTTTTCCCTTATTGCTCTTAACTTTTGATACTTGTTTATTTTCATCGACTGCAGTTCTAGAGAGCTTTTCTCCGTCAGGCGTTCCCGAATCTTCTTTATCGGATGTTGATTTACTAATTTTTTCCTGGGTTTTGCTTATATATTCTCTTAAATTTTGCAAATTATCGCTATTTTCTGATTCAGTACTATTTCCCAAGACACTGTTTAAATTTTTTAGCATTGTGGCTAGATTTTCATTTTTATAATTTATATATTGTTCTTGTCTTCTTATCTCATTTTTTTCTTTAGCACTAATATTGCCTGTTCCATATATGTATTCTAGTTTAGCAAGATATGCATAGGAGTCCTCGAGAGATTTAGTATGCCACTCGATAAATTCAATTGCTTCATTTTCAGCTGTTTTCAGGGCTTCAGTTTTGGTTCCCTTTGTTTGCTTCAGTTTAATATACTTCTCAACTGGATTGTCTGGACTTACTAATTTACCAACATCTTCAAAAAATTGATTTATTCCTTTTCCAATGTCTTCAAAAAAATCATTTGCGTAAATATTATTAATAAAAACAATTATAAAGATAATAAAAAATGTTCGCATGTATTTCGCTCCCAATTAAGAAATACTATTATCATTTTACTTGAATTAATTTATTGAAAATAGAAGGAAAAAAAGTCTTATGCTTTTCTATTTTACGATTTCTATTCTTTCTAGATTTTTACCTTGTCCATCTTGAAGAATTTCAAGTTTGATTAAATCCTCAGTTTGAAGAATTGATTTTAACCTCCTATCTTTTCCAATATTCAAAATATAATCCAGAATTTTTCCAATTGTTTGCGGTGATTTTTTATCTTCATCTTCGGCTAAGCAGAGGTTTTTTAGTTTACAAATATTGCCCATCGCTTTTTGGATCTGATTTGTTAAATAACCTCCAACTGCTGTTTTATTTAAGTTTTTGTAAGCATTTTGTTTGAAAACTTCAAGTAAAGTTCTGTCAATATTAAGTTTATCTTGAAGCTTGTCTAAATCATTAATTAAAAAACGAGTGCTTAAATTTCCATTTGTTATTGCATTCATAATTGATTGAGCTTTTGTTTTTAGAAATTCAGGAAACTTTCTTTCCTTATCAACATTCTCGTATTCATTTTTTGCTTCATTTAGTTTATCTCGCAAAGCTTTATGTTTTGCTAAAGTGTTTTTTAAATTAGAATTCGTTCCTTTTCCGCGAAGATATTCTGTCAAAATATTCTCAATTTGATTAGTATCTGTTGAGACGTTCTTGATTTCTTTATCCAATGTCTTTAGAAGATTTTCAGATACACCTTTTTCAGAAAATTTTTCGAACAAATCACCTTCTTTCACAGAGAGTACTTTTAACTTTTCTCTAAGTTGATCCATCTTTTCAACTTCTTGATCAATTTTTTGTTGTGACTCTAATAGTAAATTCTGAGCTTTCCAGTATACTTGAATTTTTTGATCATTATCTTTAAATGTATTTGATTTTGGAAATATTCCTTCAAAACTTGAAAAATAACCACTAAAAGATGGCATTGAAAACACAGATAAAAATACTAATACAAAATAATTCATTTGATCCTCTTTTCCAAAGGCAATAAGTAGATTGTAGAGTATTTCTAAAGTATTTATAGGAGGAAAATTTAACAATTATTGTATTAAAATGATCGGATAAAATACATTTCGCAAAATATTTTAACCTTTTTAAGAAGTGATACGTTGTTTTGAGCTCTTTTCTTGATTAATTTTCTCAATTCTTTTGGGACATCATTTAAGAGATTTTGTAGAACAAGTCTTTCATACTTTGAAATTTTATTCGAATTTTTAAGGAGATTTGAAGCAATATTTATGTATGTATTTAAAAGTGGTCTGAAATAATATCTATTCTCTTTTTGGGTTAGATCAATGTTTTGTTCAAGGAAATGAAGAAGACCATATCTTAACTGTGGTATCCTTATATACTTTAACCTCGCAAGCTGTTCAAGAATTTTCAATGAAAAGACAAATTGATTTATATTTCTTTCTAGCAGTATCGAGGTGTCTGAAAGTTCTTTTGATACATGAGAAAAATCATCCAGTTTGCCCTTGCTGATGACTTGATTAACATGATGGTTGATAAAATCTTTTATCCCATAGTGTTCTTCATATTTTTTTATGAATTCAATATGACTCTGCTGAGTAAGAATTGCATATTCTAAAAGCAAAAATTGAATTTTCTGAAAACCCGAGTTAATAATTTTCTTTGCAAGAGGGTCGGATTCCAAAAAATTATTGTACTCACTATATTGATTACTAAGTTCAATAGTTTTTTTCTGCAAGTGATAATTATCGGTTAATTCCTGTTGCAAAATGTAGATCAATTGGTTTTTCAAACTAATACTTTTCGGTGAACTCTTAAGTTGAAAATAAATTTCAAGCAGCAAAATCTTATTTTTAAGCTGAGTTAAGTTGATGTCGCTTTGAAGAAAAAGTTCTAATAATTCTGTTGCGTGTTTGAGCGCCTCTGGAGAATTATGCTCACTAGTGAATGTTAACATGTGTTTAATTGTCTGAAGGGAATGCTGTCGAATGTAAGACGAATTGAAATCCAAAATAAATTCTTTATTTAAGATTTTATTCATAAGAACATCAACAAGATTACTTTCAGGGTAAGAAGAAATAAGCTTAAGTACATACCCTTGATGTTTTATAGATGGAGGGAGTTTGTTTTCTTGAATAAATTTTAATATTGATGGAGTAGATTGAAATTGATTTTGAAAAATATCTTTGGCAGCACCTTCTTTTAATAAAAAGTCCCAAAGTAAATTATCGTAGCGCTCATGATCTATAAATCTAATAACATGTGACAGTTTTAAGACAAGAAAATTATTTTCAAAAATGTATCTGATAACTTCTGGATTATTAATAAGGACAATTTCCTTGAGAATCTTATAGAGAAAAGTTTCATGAGTCGCGTAAGCTTTAATTTTTTTACGTCCTTGAGATGTCTTCAAATTCAAAAAAGAAGATTCTCTTTTAATAATATTAAGCATGTGATCAATTATTTCAATAAACTCAATTTGAATAATAGGGGTTATATTTATATTTGTATTGATTTCAGAACTGATTTGTTCTTGGGTTTTTAGGTCTAAGAAATTTTGAAATTGCATCATTGATTTTTGTGAATATGTTTCGTCAAATAAATATTCTCTATTCAGCCTTTCAAAAAAAGAAGAAGCACTTTCATAAGCGTGAAGTGTAAGTGATGTACAAATAAATATTATAAATACAGCATATTGCCTCATGAATTTTAAGCTATCCTTAAGTAAGAAAAAAATTGGTTTATAACCTATATTGAACAAAACTTCCTCTAAATCATTTTTTTCAAAAATATTTACACACTTTAGTAATTGTTTAAATAAAGAACAATGAAAAAGGATAGAAAGTAAACTTTTTACATTTTTTTAGGTTAGAATTAGGTCAGGATTCTCCCTAATGGGCCACCTTGAATAGCAACAACGGCCGGTTTAGGGATATTTGATCCATCAAATGGCCATTTGCTGGTAGGATGATTTATATCTCTAGTTATTTCTCCTGGATGTTGAACTGATAGAAATAAGGTCTTTCCGTCAGAACTAAATGAAGGCCCTGTTAATTCAGCATGCTTCGGCGCCGATCCGACTTGAATTGCTTTCCCTTTTTGAGGGCCAGAAGTTGGAATAAAAAATAGGCCATTGTTTCCAAAGCTCTCCCATAGACCTTTTCCAAGTTTGGCCGTAGAAATATCAACCGTTAACCAGAGATTATTTTTTTTATCGAAGGCCATATTGTCAGGAGAAGATACTCCTACACTTTTACCACCCATAAGAAAAGTTTCATGCGTAAACTCTAAAGATAATGGGTCAGCATTTTTTTCATCAATTTTGAGTATGCTACCATAAGGATTATTTTTTTGGGGATTTCCGGTAAGAGCAATGAATACACTTTTTGTCACTGGATGTACTTCAATATCTTCAGGTCTGTCACAAGGAGTTCCCCCTACGAGCGCAGAGGCCTGTCTTGTGAAGGTGAGAATTTCACGTTGATCACTGAATTGTTTTTGCAAACTTTTATGTTCTTTATATTCTAAAGGAATCCATTTGCCCTTTTTCAAATTGGCCACATAAAGCGTTCCTTCTGACAAATCATTTTTATTATGTGAAATAAATTTGTAAATACATTGGTCTACTTTATCATCACCCATATAAACAACGACGTTACCATTTTTTGCCTCAACAACCGTAGCACTTTCGTGTCCAAAACGGCCTAACGCCATATGCTTTTGTGTCTTTCCATCAAATGGATTTACCTCCACGACCCATCCATAATTTAAAGGAGATTCATCATAGACATCATCCCAATTAAATGCCCATTTCTCCTTTTCTTGAATTTTTATCCCTTCTTTTCTTTTAGAAAAATCAATTTCACCATAAAAATCATGATAGTTTTCTTCACAGGTTAAAATAGTGTTCCACGGAGTTACTCCGCCTCCACAGTTTGCAAATGTTCCAATTGCATATGTTTGTTCTGTTGGTGAAATTCCTTTGGAAAAGGGAATTTTTGTTCCTCCATGAATTCTGCGATTGTATTTATCATCTTTAACTAAATTCCAGGTTCCAGTATCATCTTGTTTTATTCTAATGATACTTCCTCCAACACTATATCTTTCCTTATCAACTTGCTCTTTGGTTTTCTTTCCTTTGAAATTGTATCCACTTACGAATAATGGATGTGTTGACTCGTGGTTTACCCAAAGTAATCCATCTTTTGGGTTATTTGATTCAAATGGAATGAAGGCCGTATAATCATTATTAAAGCCAAATGTATCACCAGATGAATTGATTTGGTCACCCCATTTAGCAATAATATTATATTTAAGTGATTTTCCTAATAACAAGTCGTCATCGAAGCTTGGAGTGATTTGAAAATCGTAATGATGTTCATTTAAGGCCAGTAAACGATTGGGTACTATTTGCGCTGCGAGTCCAGTGAAACCTAGAAATTTTAAAAAATCACGTCTTTCCATTTGAAGCTCCTCATATTTTACCGAAATTTAGCATTATTTTTTTGATTTGCAATAATTAAGCTTCCGTTAGCTTATTTGGATATGAGGAGATACCTAAAGACTATAATTGTAATCAGGAAATCTCACTTATGTTAAGGTTTTAGTGATTTATTGCGTTAGGAGCAGTATCCTTTTTAGCGCTTTTCCTATTGGTTGGCCTTAGGTATGATAAAATACCTATTTTTAGAGGTCTATAACACATAGCAAGGGACAGGCAGAGAGTATGAGACTTAAAAGACTCGTCGTACAAGGTTTTAAATCATTTAAAGATCGCACAACTATTCATTTTGATGATGGTATTACTGGGATTGTTGGGCCAAATGGATGTGGTAAATCAAATATTGTTGACGCACTTTTCTGGGTTATGGGTGAGCAGTCAGCAAAACATCTGCGTGGAAATTCAATGAAGGATCTTATTTTTGCAGGTTCTTCAAAATACAAACCTGCAACTTGGGCCGAGGCCACTTTAGTTTTAGGAAACGATGAAGGTAAGCATATTCATATTGGGAGTAAGGTTTCAAATCCTAGTGAGATTCAGTTAACTAGAAAGCTTTATAGGAATGGGGAAACAGAGTATAGAATTAATGGTACACCTTGTCGTCTAAAGGATATCCAAGAAGTATTTATGGATACTGGAGCGGGTGCTAAGTCGTACTCGATTATAGCCCAGGGTGAAATTAACCGTCTTGTTCAGGCCAAGCCTCAAGAGCGTAGAACCATGATTGAAGAAGTTGCTGGTATTACGAAATTTAAGATAAGAAAGCGAGATTCGCTTAAAAAAATTGAGCAAGCAGAACAAAATCTAAATAGACTTAGAGATCTTCAGACTGAAATTGAAAAAAACCTACGTTCACTTCAAAAGCAGGCCGAAAAAGCAGAAAAAGCAAAATCGTTGAAGGAAAAAATTAAAAGAAATGATTTGATTGTGTATTCACATAATGAATTTGATCTTTTGAAAGATATTAAAAGTGGTAAGGAGATTCTTACTGAACGACAAAATGAAATTGAAAATTGGACGGCACAAAAAACGACACTTGAAACAGACTTAGAGGAAGAAAGAATTCGCAAGGATGAGTTAACAGAAAAAATAGAGGGTCTACAAAAAGAATACAATGATTTATCAAAAGAGCTTGCTCAGTCGGAGTCTCGTTTAAATTATCTAAATCAGTCATGTAAAGAAAAAGAGAAACAGATCGAAATTCGTCAAAAAGAATTAGATGAAGTGAAATTAGAAGTAGATGATAGAAGGGAAAAAAGAGAATCTCTTGAATGTGAAAGGGATGATTTAGAAAAACAAAGTCGTAGGGAACTTGATTTTGATACTCTAGAAGAAGAATTAGATGAAGTAAAATTTGAGTTAGAAAACAAAGAATCACAATTTCAGGAGTGTGAAGAAAAGCTTCTAGCTTTAAAGGAAGAACTTACAAAAAAAGAACAAGATTTTTATAAAAATCAAAATAAGAAAGAGGAATTATCAGCAAATCTGGAAGATATTAATAAAGAATTAGAAGCTTTGGAAAAGCAATATTCTGGAGTATCAACAGATATGGCCAATGAACGTTCGCAATTACTTGAGTCAGAAAAAAATCTTTTGGCGATAGAAGAGCTAGTTTCAGAGATGAAGTCTTCAGTTGAAAATTTAACTTCTGATTATTCAAAAATGGATTTGAAAGTAAAAGAGCAGAATAAGGAAATTATTGGGATAGAATCAAAATTAGAATCATTGATGGCCATTAATGATTCATTAGAAGAAGCAAGTGAAGGTACGAGTGAATTTTTGAAGTTAGCTGGTTTAAAAGAGCATAATGTTTTAGGAGCGTTAATTAAGTGTGATGAGTTATATTCTAAGAATATTCAATCAATATTTGGAAGACTTTTAAATAATATTGTTACTAAAAAGGGTGAATTTTCTGCTGTATTTTCGTGGGCCATTGAGAACACAGAAAAGGCAATAGAAGTCTTGGATATATTTAATGGAGCAGAAGTTTCACAAGAGGGGAAGGAACGTTTAAAGTTGGCCCTTGATTGTGAAGAATTGATTGAAATTAAAGATATTGTTGAGATCGATGATGAATTTAAATCGATACTCCTTCCTTTATTCGAGGGGCATTTTATCGTAGACAAGGATATAGATGTTCTTCAAAATTTGAATTCAGATTTGAATTTTAGATCAATTAGTACATTAAATGGCAAAGGTCTTATTTTTAAAGGGAATGATCAGCAGGTGATTTCTCTTAATGCAAAAGATAGTGGCCAAGGTGTTATTGCAAGAAACAACAAAATTAAACTATTAGGCATAGAACTTGAAAACAAGAAGGAGAGCTTTGCTGAAAATGAGAAAATTCTTCAATCGATTGAGACAAATTTATCTACAGATAGAATTAAACTTGAAGAGTTAAGAGAGCAGGGCATTCAAAAGAGAAGTGATTTTATGTCTAAAAAAGCTGCTTTTGAAGCGAAAACTGCAAACCTAGATACAGGTAACGCAAGAATAGAGATACTGAAAAATCGTAAAACACAAATTTCCGAACAGCGATTTAATCTCCTAGAGTATGAAGATATTGAGAAAAAAGATTTAGAATCGTTGATTAAACGATTAGATGGAGATAAAGAATATTTTGAAGATCTTAAGGATGAATTAGGCAATATACGAATTACATATAATGAAAAAAAGCAGTATTTTTTAGAAAAACAAGTTGAGTTTAAATCATTTGACGATAGGATTAAATCTTTCCAATCCCAGATTGAAGATGTTGAGAAACAAATTGAAAGAGGTGAGCAAAGAGAAAAAACAAATATGGAACTCATTGAAAGACTAGCTCAAGAAATTGAAGATCTTTCTATTGAGGCTGAAAGTTTAGAAGAAAATAATCAAAAGAAAGTTGAAGATCTTCAAGACCAGCAAGAAGTTCTTTCATTGCAGAAGGATCAGTTGGCAGATCTCTTGTCGGGTATGATGGATAGAGAAAACCTCGTTAAAGAGTTGACCAAAAGTCTTTCAAAAGCTGAAAAACAAATTGTTGAATATGAAATTCAATTAGGACAGTTCCTTACAAACGAAGAGCAAAATGCCAGAAATATTTTTGAAAAATATCATATAAATATCAGACGTGTCATAGGCATGCACCTTGAGTACATAGAAAAAGACTATCTCAACTTAAATGACATTGAGAATGTTTTCTATTCTGAAAATGAAGAAGGGCAAAGATTTGAAATTCCCACCGAAGCTTATGAATTTCACAGACGTTATGGTCAAGATCTTAAAGAATGTAAAGAGAAACTAAAAAAATACAAAAATGAATATTCTCAAATCGGTGAAATTAACTGGCAAGCAGTTGAAGATTACGAGAGACAAAAATTAAGATTTAACTTTCTTAGAGATCAAGAAATTGAACTTAAAAAGTCTCTTGAAGATCTACAAATCGCTATTTCACATATTGATGAAAAATCTAAAAAACGTTTTAAACTGGCCTTTGAAGAAGTTAATGAACGTTTTACAAAAGTTTTTCCTATTATTTTTGGAGGAGGTAATGCTTCTCTTAAACTAGTAGGTGATATAAATGATCCTGAATGTGGAGTTGACGTAGTTGCTCAACCACCTGGTAAGAAAATGCAAAATATTAACCTCATGTCTGGTGGAGAAAAAGCAATGACGGCCGTAAGTCTCATCTTTTCGATCTTCTTGGTTAAACCTTCACCTTTTTGCTTGCTTGATGAGGTTGATGCTCCGCTGGATGATGCCAACGTTGGTAGATTTAATGAACTATTAAGAGAGATGAGCTCAGACTCTCAATTTATTTTAATCACTCACAATAAAAAAACGATGGAACTCAATGATGTTCTCTATGGAGTCACTATGCAAGAGGCCGGAGTGTCGAAGGCCGTGAGTGTTCAGTTGCATTAAGGAAAATATGATCAAGCTTTTACTTATTTCATTTTTACCATTTTCTTCACTCTATGCCTCCTTCATGCCGAAAAGTTTTTCTGCTCAATTTGAACAGAAAATAATTTCAGTAAGAACTAAAAAGGTAAAAACAAGTAAAGGCAATATTGACTATAAATATCCTTCCCATATCCGTTTTAATACAAAACAACCTGACGAGATAACTTTCGTCTCAAACCCGGATAAAACCTACTTTTATACAGCTCCTTTTATTGAAGATGAACCAGGTGAACTTAATATAAAAAAATCCAAGGATGAACCTATTTCAAAGTTTTTTGACGTTCTACAAACGGGACTTGTTTCGAATCAAATCTATAAAGTTCTAAAAAATGACAAAAATCCCTTAAATATTAAACTTAATTTTAATAAAGAATTTCAAGATCAGGTAGGGATTAAATCGGCCATTATAGATTTCAAAGGGAAAATTTCATTTTCGACGATAGAATCAATAAAAATTCAGTATCTTAAACAAGACGATGTTACTCTCGTGCTTAAAGAAGTATCTTTAAATCCAAAATTTAAAGCAGACCAATTTGTTTTTAGGCCTCCTAAAAATACCAAAATTACGGGACAATAAATTTTAGTATCAGAATAGATCTTTCGGAAAATTAAATGATTCTTTCGCAAATATTCTTTTGTAGTTGATATAGTTTCTAAGAACTAATTTTACATAATTTCTAGTTTCTCGATAGGGAATATTTTCAATAAACTCTAAGGGATCTCCTGTATTTCTTTCTTGATCCCATTTTTTCACAACACTTGAAGCAGCATTGTATGATGCTACATAGAGTATGAACTTATTATCAAATTTATCCTTAAGGTCTCTTAATAGATGAACTCCCATCTGCAGATTTATCTCAGGCCGATATAAATCTTCGACATTATTGTATTGAATTTGATATTTATCTGCAATTATTTGAGCAGTTTCAGGAGTCAATTGCATAAGTCCATACGCCTGTGCAGGTGAGAGTGCATATTGATTGAATGCCGACTCTTGTCTTGTAATTGCGTAGACCAATTCTTTTTCAACTCTTTGATTTTCTGAAAGATGAATAAATTCATCTTTAAATGGTGTTGGGAAAATTTCATGATACCACTTATCAATCAGTTTAAGTCGTTGTTGTTTTTCTATACTGTAAAATTGCGCTAATAGCTCTTTATAATCTTCCATTGATTTATATAAATATAAAACTTCCTCAATAGAGCTGTTTTTTGTAATTGCATTTTTGTTATACTCAAGATAACTATTTGCATAGTCATATTCCTTAAGAGCGATAAGCCAACTCAAAGTTAGATCATTAATTTCTCTAGATATTTTTCGTTCTTCTAGTTGAGTATATTTTTCGTTTAATTTAAAAACAGAAAGTATCCCATAGTGCCCATAAGGTTCTGTTATTTTGATCTCTGAAAAGATGGCCTTCGATTCCTCTAGTTTATTCATCTTTTCAAGCGCAATGGCCTTCCAAAATTTTGCTCTCGTTTGATATGAAATTTCTGAAATATTTTCTTCAATCTTATTGAAAAAATTTATGCTCTGCTCATAGTTTTTATCTGTATAGTATGTCCAGGCCAATGCCCATAATATTTTATAAACAAGTTCTTCATCCTGACATTTTATAGTCGTAGCTTTTGTTAAATACTCAATAGTTTTAACATAGTTTTTCTTTTCTTTATAAATCTGTGAAAAAATCAAGTAGACAAGTGCTAAATTTTCTTCACTGGCCATTTCATGAGAGACGATATCATTAAGTTCTTTAATTGCATCCTGTGTATTATGTTGAGTCCAGTGAATTCGTGCTAGTCGTATTTTAGTTTTAACCAAATGCTTTTTGATCCTTTCATCTTCATTATATTCTTTTTGTAAAAAGCGGGCGAGATTTTGTGTTTTTTTCAGATACCTAACATGATCTCGTTGCAATTTGTAAGTATAACTAAATCGATTCCAAACTTTGATTCTAAATTCTATATCTTCATTTTCATCGGATAAAATTTTGCGGTACAAACTTCTGGCCTGTGGATACAAACGATTATTCTCATAATCTCTTGCTATTTCATAGCGATTTTCTTCTGTAATGAACGGGTTCAAATGGGGGGCAACGTTTAGTAATCTGTTTTTAATATTTTCTTTCAACTCATTATTTGTCGTTAAGTGAGAGGCACTTTTAAGAAGCTCAACTTTTTGTTTTTGAGTAGGTAAGTAGTTTGAGTAATGATACGAAAACTCGGCCTGAAGATCTTTTAAATTAAATTTACGTGCTAGACCGAGTGATAATTCATAGTAGAATTTCTTGGCCCAATTTGCAGGGATTATTTTTCGTTTCCAGATCGACTCTATAATAGACTGATTATCTCCACATAGTTCTAATTTTTTTAAAAGCAAAAAATCTTTGATTGGAAAAAGCTCATCACTTTCTAGCTTTAAAATTTCTTGGCAATTTTGTTCTCGAGTTGCCCTCAATATAGATAATGCCCATGCTTGGTTCAATTCAAATGAGTCTACATCAGAGGGAAGATTTTCGCTTAACGCGTTAAAAAACTGTTGCTTTGGGGGACGTAAATTAATTTGAGAACATGAATTGAGAACTAAAACTACCGTGAAACTTATTAAAATCAATGTATTTTTGCACATGATACATTCTCCAGTTTTTTTTTATCATTGGCCATAAATGTTAATCAAAAATACCTTTTCATATGAAGAGACGGTGCTATATTGCTGTATGTTTTCCAAAAGCAAGTATTTATTTAGTACTATTATCTTATTTTACTGGTCTCTTGCTTGCGCAATTGATGGCAAAGACTTTTCTAGCGAATGTGAAAGAATACTGAGAGGGTCTTATCCTCAGTCTCCAGAAATTAGAATTGCCCCAATTGAATACTTCTATAGCCCTATTGTAGGTTTTTTTTATATCGGTAAGGCCTATATCAATACAGGTACCGAATCAATTCGTGGCCATAACATGCCTATTATTTTTATTGCTCAGGAAAGGCAAGAGAGTATTCATCCTGCAGAGTCTTTAAAATTATATTTTTATCCGCTGCTTGAAACGTTTTCTGTTGATACGAAACGAATTGCAAAAAAATATTATGGGATAGATGCCGTTAAGATCAACTGGTATAACCCATTAAAAGATTCAAAATTTATGGCCATGTCCTGGTTTGTTCTTACTGATTATGAGGCCCAAGATCTTGTCTATATGAAACTTTTAGAAATGATGAAAAACGAGCTTGATGTACTCCCCGATATTTTTCATGAAATTGAAGATAAGGAACTGGCGACAAGTATTATTGAATTGGGGATTTCCTCAGTTCAGGAGTTTGGAGCTCTTACTTCTCCAGAGCTTTGGAGTTTTATAGAAAATAGTTACCCTTTACGTGAACATCTAACTTCTATCAGAAAAATTTATGAAGTTCTTACAGATCATAATGTGAAACTTTTATGGGGCAGAATAGAACATAAAAAGGACCCCAAAAAATAAATGGAATGTATTTAAAATAACACATAGGTCTATTTTTTTAACACACTTCTTTGCCTTTAATTCTTTTCTAATATATGAAGACCTTATCCAAAAACACTAAAGGTATGAGATGGAAACAATTTCTATTGA